>NZ_JASBQZ010000056.1:0-26645 GCF_029960685.1 Pseudomonas sp. AL10 | reverse complement strand
GAGTGGTGGGGCAAGAGCGTTTTGCTTACTTTGCCGCTTTTGCAAAGTGAGCCGCTGTCAGAGCGGAACCCTAAGCGGCCGTTACCGCAGGAATGGATATGCACTCGGTATAACGGTGTCGACTGTGAGGCCGTCTTCGCGAGCAAGCCCGCTCCCACATTTTTGATCGTGGGGTTTCAGGTAGATAGGCGCCGGCTGGCAGGCCGCAATCGCAGGCAAGCCAGCTCCCACATTTTCGATCGTTGGGGTGTCAGGTAGATAGGCGTCGGCTGGCAGGCCGTCATCGCAGGTCAGCCAGCCCCCTTCACTGAACGCTGATCATCAAAAAACACCTTCCTGCCATCCACCCGTTCAGACGCCCTCGGCACATTCACACCCTGGCCTTCCGGCTTCTCCACATACCAATAACAATGGCTGACCGCCCGGGTAATCCCCACGTAGGCCAGGCGCAACACTTCGTCTCTCTGCGCATTGTCATAAGGCTCGCTGTCTCCATCCTTGCCCAAACCCGCCATGCGATACACCTGATTCTTGTACGGCGAACTGGTGACATGCTGACAATCACCCAGCAAAAACACCGCATCCGCCTGCAAGCCCTTGGCACTGTGATAAGTCAGCTGTTTAAGCCTGCGCGCCTGAGGCGCCAAGCTAGAATCAACATTAACTACCGACTGAATATGTTCCTGAATCAATAACTTATCGCTACTTTTTCGATAAAGCATCAGGATTGAATCGCCCCGCTGATAGTGCTCCAGCAACCGCTGCCCCAGCGCTGCATCGTCGCGTTCCAACACCGTGACAGGCACCAATGCCTTGGGCTCGCCACTGGCCCTGGCCTTCTTGCCCGGGATGGCCGGTGCACTGCGTACGATATGTTCGGCGGCGTCGATGATGTGCTGGTGGCTGCGGTAGTTCTCCCCCAGCATCACGCGGGTAGTGCTGGGCGAAACAAACTCCTTGTTGAACTCCATGAAGTACTTGGGCGAACTGCCGCGCCAGCCGTAGATCGATTGCCAGTCATCCCCCACGCACAACAAGGATGAGCGTTGCGCCCCACGCCCGACGTGCATGGCCGGCCCGCGGCTGCGGATTTCCCGCAGGCTGGCGCGGATCCAGGACACGATCTGCGGCGACACGTCCTGGAATTCATCGATCATCAGGTGCGACATCGGCCGCAACAGCGGATCGCTGAGCAGCTTGAGGTTCTCCGGGGTGTTTTCGCCAAATAGCGAGAACATCCGGTTGTAGGTCATGATCGGCGGCGATTGTTCCAGCAGGTGATCTTCCAGGGCCTTCCAGAAAATGCTCAGAGCCTCGAAGAACAGCCGGTCCGGGTCGTCTTTGGCGAAGCTCATCTGGCCAACCGCCGTAGGCACATCCAAACCAAGGTTCTCGATAAACCCGGCTGCCATGACAAAACTGTCCAACAGGGGCGCCGAAGCGAGCTCGCCTTTAACCTTGTAATCAAAGCCTGGCCCGGCCGTAGCATCGCCGCCCAGGCTGCTCAAAAGGCGCTTTGAAGATTCGTAATTATCCAGCCATATCAGTGGCTTATTGCAGAAAGCTTGAAACAAGGTGCGCTTCACCGCCCATTCTGCACGCACCGAGAGTTTCGAATGCGGCCGACTGATCTGCGGGTTTTCGCGCCCATCGAACCCCAGTACCACCCAGGCATCGAGCTCCGGGATATAGCCGTGGCAATGAAATTGCGCGCCGTTGATTTCAAAGACCTGACGGCTGGGCTCGATGCCTTTGATCGGCCAGGCACCGGCGCGAAACCACAGGTCTTCGATCACATCACAGAGTTCTTCATCACGCTTGGCGGCCAGTTCAGTCACGGCCATGCGCTTTTGCACGTCCGGATGATCGCGCTCCAGCTCCTTGAGCTGGAGGCCATGGCGTGCCAACGGCGCTATCAACTCGCGAAAACGCTCATGGCGGCCATACAAGCGGTGATAACAGGCGTTCATCTGTTGCCGCTGGGCGTCGCTGATACGCAGGTCGAAAGCGTTGCTGTCGGCGTCGTCAAAACCACCATTGAGGTTCTCAAAGGCTTGCAGCCGTTCAAAGCCCGGCAGGCTGCGCACCATCGGCAGGATGCGCGAATGAAAGGTGCGCACCACCGCCTGAGCTTCTTTAATGCCAAGGGGTTGGCCCCACAGGCTGAGAATCTCCATGAGTTTGTTGATGAAGTCCTTGCGCGACTCGCGGGTGAACGTCACCACCGTCATGGAACTTAGCTCAAAGCCCAGGTAATGGCTGAGCAGCAGGATGCGCAGCACCAAGGACGTCGACTTGCCGGCGCCTGCGCCCGCAATCACTGAGGTCGAGGGCGTGTCGCTGAAGATCATCTTCCATTGCGCCGCACTTGGCTGCGCGTGGGCCGGCAGCAGGCGTGCGACATCGGCCTTCATGCGTTTCTTCAGCTCTGCGGTGAGCGGCAACCGCCAATCGTCGAACAGGCTGTCATCTACGCCTGGCGCACGGTACTCATCGGGGCGAAAGTCACGAATCAACAGGACCTGGCGGCCCTCTTCAATGCCATCGGCCTTGCCCTCGCGGTAACCGTATTCAACGCCCGCCTCATGCCCACTGCGAAAGCCGTCCGCCTGGCCATGCAACCAGGAAAACCGATGTTGCGCACGCAAACGCGTGAGGCCATGGCCGAACAGGCGAGCGGCAAGCCGCTTCAACAGCGGCATTTCAGCCAAGGGGCGCAGTTCGGGAGGTAGATCAGGCTGTTGTTGCGACACGCGGACTCCTGCGGTGAGCTTGTTTTGACCAAGCCGTCATGGTCGCCGGAAACGCCGCTCAGTTCCAGCCAAATGCTTTGCTGTCATGCAGTTAGGAGATGAAGTGAAAGTGAACACCGGGGTTAACCATCGAATAAATGAATAATAAACAGGCGTTTTTTACGCTTTTTCTCGATCATGCGCTGCTGGATGATAGGCCCATCAACAGGAGACGATCATGCTTGAACTTCGACCTTTCAACACACTGGGCGGCGCCCACCATGGCTGGCTTGACGCTCATCACCACTTTTCCTTTGCCGAATACCACGACCCCCAGCGCATGCACTGGGGCAACCTGCGGGTGTGGAACGACGACATCATCGCCCCCGGTAGCGGCTTTCCCCAGCACCCGCACCGCGACATGGAAATCATCACCTATGTGCGCGAAGGGGCAATCAGCCATGCCGACAACCTGGGTAACAAAGGCCGCACCGAAGCCGGCGACGTGCAAGTAATGAGTGCAGGCACCGGCATTGCCCACAGCGAGTACAACCTGGAGGCTACGCCCACCAAGATCTTTCAGATCTGGATCATTCCCAATGAGGCTGGCTTGCCGCCGTCCTGGGGCGCCAAACCGTTTCCACAAGGCCACCGCGAGGGCTTTGTAACGCTGGCCAGTGGTAAGGCTGGCGACATTGAAAGCTTGCGGATTCGTGCGGATGCACGCTTGGTGGCGGCGAACCTGAAGGCCGGGGAAAGCGCGGAGTACCGGTTGGACAGCGGTCGCCGTGCCTACCTGGTGCCCGCCACGGGCGTGATTGAAGTCAATGGTGTGCAGGCAAAGGCGCGAGACGGTGTGGCGGTGGAGGATGAAGAGGTATTGCGGGTGACGGCGATTGAAGACAGCGAAATTGTGCTGGTAGACCTGGCCTGATCATGTAGGAGCGAGCTTGCTCGCGAAGAACTCACCGACGCCGCGTTCATTCAGAAGCACGCGTTATCGTTGACGTTTTTCGCGAGCAAGCTCGCTCCTACATACAGTGTCAGTTATTGGCTGATTGCACCATCGACCAACACCTGCGCCTCTTCCACCAGTTGCTTGAGGTGTTCTTCGCCAATGAAGCTCTCGGCGTAGACCTTGTAGATGTCCTCAGTGCCCGAAGGCCGTGCGGCAAACCAGCCGTTTTCGGTCATGACTTTCAAACCGCCAATCGCTTGGTTGTTGCCCGGCGCATGGCTGAGGATCTGCTGGATGCTCTCCCCGGCCAATTGCGTGGACGTGACCTGCTCCGGCGACAGTTTACCCAGCAGGGCTTTTTGCGCTGGAGTGGCCTTGGCATCCACGCGAATGGCGAACGGCTCACCCAGGGCATCGGTCAAGCCACGGTAGATCTGGCTCGGGTCCTGGCCTTTGCGCGAGGTCATTTCTGCGGCCAGCAAGGCCGGGATCAGGCCGTCCTTGTCGGTGCTCCACACGCTGCCGTCTTTGCGCAGGAACGAGGCGCCGGCGCTTTCTTCGCCGCCAAACCCCAACGAACCTTCGAACAAGCCATCGGCAAACCACTTGAAGCCCACCGGTACTTCGTACAGGCGACGGCCGATGCGCGCTGCGACGCGGTCGATCAGGCCGCTGCTGACCACGGTCTTGCCTACGGCCGCGTCGGCACGCCAGTCCGGACGGTTCTGGAACAGGTAGTCGATGGACACCGCCAGGTAGTTGTTGGGCGCCAGCAAGCCACCAGAGGGCGTGACGATGCCGTGGCGGTCGTGGTCCGGGTCACACGCAAACGCAACGTCGAAGCGTTCCTTGAGCCCGATCAGGCTTTGCATGGCGTAGCTGGAAGACGGGTCCATGCGAATCTGGCCATCCCAGTCGACGCTCATGAAGCGGAAGGTTGCGTCGACCTCGGTATTCACCACCTCCAGGTTCAAGCGGTAGTGCTCGGCAATCGCCGACCAATAGCGCACCCCTGCTCCGCCCAATGGATCCACGCCCAAGCGCAGGTCGGCGCTACGGATCGCGTCCATGTCGATCACGTTGATCAGGTCGGCCACGTAGTTGTTGAGGTAGTCATGGCGATGGGTGGTGTCTGCCTTGAGCGCCTGGGCGTGAGTGATGCGCTTGACCCCGGCCAGCTTGTTGGCGAGCAGTTCGTTGGCCTTGGCTTCGATCCACTTGGTGACGTGAGTATCGGCTGGGCCACCGTTAGGCGGGTTGTACTTGTAGCCGCCACTTTGCGGCGGGTTGTGGGACGGTGTAATCACAATGCCGTCCGCCAGGCCGCTGGTACGGCCACGGTTGTAGCAAATGATGGCGTGGGAAATCGCCGGCGTCGGCGTGTACTCGTCGCCCTCGGCCAGCATCACGTGCACGCCGTTGGCCGCCAGGACTTCCAAGGCACTGGCACCGGCTGGCGTCGACAATGCATGGGTATCCAGGCCGACAAACAATGGGCCCGTGATGCCCTGGGCTTCGCGGTACAGGCAGATGGCCTGGCTGATAGCCAGCACATGCCACTCGTTGAAACTCAGTTCGAACGAACTGCCACGGTGCCCGGAGGTACCAAAAGCCACGCGCTGAGTGGAGATCGCTGCATCAGGCTGGCCGGTGTAGTAGGCCGTGACCAGTCGCGGGATATCCACCAGCAACTGGGCTGGCGCCGGTTTGCCCGCAAAAGGACTGATAGTCATGCATAAACCTCGAAAAGAAGGATTCGGAAAAAATGACAGTTTACTGAGAGTTGGACTACTGCGCGACGGTATCGATCCGACAGCCTGAAGAGAAATTTCGCATAATTGAGGTGAGGATATGCACTCGGCCTGACCGGCTGTCAGGCCAGCTCCCACATTGGATAGTTGTAGGAGCGAGCTTGCTCGCGAAAAACTCACAAGCGCCGCGTTTATTCAGGCAGCGCGCGTTATCGTTGACGTTTTTCGCGAGCAAGCTCGCTCCTACTCAGTCTGCGCCTGCCGTAGTGACTGCGCCAGCGTATCCAGGGCGATGTCGAGGTTGGGATGGCCACTAAAGGTATGGCTCAAGCGCATATGCTGGTGATGCAAACCACTGAGGCTGAACAGCTCGCCCGGGGCAATCACCACCTGCTGGGCGAGCATGCGCTGAAACACCAGGCGCATGTCCACCGGCGCCGTCGACTGCAACCAAAAACTCGCCCCGGCCACGGGCATGCGGTAATGCACACGCCCTTGCAGACGCACATCCAAGCGGTGACTCATGGCATGGGCCTGCTCGTGAAGGCGCTGACGCAGCGTCTGCAGGTGCTGGTCAAACCGCCCACTCTCATAAAGCCGGGCAATGGCGCGTTGTCGGATAGCAGACAGTCGAAATGAACGCAGCAAGAATTGGCGCTGCAATTCACTGCTCATCTGCCGCGCCAGCAGGTAACCAAAGGGGGCTTCCGGGCCCAACACCTTTTCGAACGAAGAAAACACGATCAGCCGCTCTGGGTTGACCCGGCTGCGCAAGGCCGGCCCGGGCGGCGCAAAGCTCAGGTCACCGAAGGTATCGTTCTCCAGCAACCAGCAGCCGTGCTGGTCGAGCAGTCGCGCTACGTGCAGCCGCTCGGGTTCGGTCATGGTGTTACCCGAGGGCATGCTGACCACGGATGAGAGCAGCACAAGGTGCACCGGTTCATGGCGCAGCAGGTGCTCCAATGTGGCCAGGTCCGGACGGCCGTCGGCACGCCAGGGCCACTCAATAACCCGTACGCCAGCGGCCTGTAGCAGGCGCAACACCAGGTAATCGCAGGGCGATTCAACCACCACCACGGTGCCTTTGAGGCCCAGGGCATCAATGAGGATGCCCAGTACGCCTTGAAGGTCCGCCCCCACATACACCTCATCCGCTTGCCAGCAGCGGGTGGGCGACGAGGTATAGCGGGCGGCCAAGGCAGCGCGCAACTCCCACACACCGCAGGGTTGCGAAGGTTGCAGGTGATGGGGATACCGGCGTACCAGTTGGCGTTCCAGCGCCAGCAAGGCGCCATCCAGCGACCCCAACAGCGCCGGTTCATCACCACTGAGTACCACCATCGCCGGGCGCCGTGCAGCCGTGTACAAGCGCTCGAGCAAATCAGTACCGGCCATAAGGGGCGCGTTTGCAGCCACGGGCCAAGCGAAGTAGCCGGATTTGGCCACCGAGTACACTCGGCCTTCCTTTTCCAGCAACGAATAGGCGTACTGAATCGTCGAGATCGACACATTCATGCGCGTCGATAACTGCCGCAGGGACGGCAGTTTCACCGGCGTTTCCCGGCTGACTTCGTTGATCAGGTTGATCATGTAGCGGTATACCGCCTGATAGGCAAAGTCTACTTGCCGCTCCCCCCGAAGGTTCATCGTTGCTCACCGGCGTTCATTGGCGGACACACGTTGCTAACGCCCCGACACTTGGGCGACGCGCGCCTCGGGCCGCGCGAAAGCTCGTTTGCGCGCCCGCGTGCCGCGTCCTTCCAACAGCGGGCGCTTACGATACAGGTGCTGCAACAGCGGCAGCGGCAACCCACTGGTATCTACCAGCCACTGATGCAGGATGTCCGCTGCGGGTTTGCCCTGTAGTGCCTTGTGGAGTTCGGGGAGCGCCACCAGCATGCCGGGATGGCATTGACGCAAGAAACTCTCCAACCGCTCGCCATGCTGAACAAAAGGTGCAAATAACAGGCAGGTCAGCTGGCTGTCGTCCAGACCCGAGAACTCCTGGATGTAGGCGGTGGACAGCAACTGCCCTTCTCGCCCGGACGCTTCTTTGATCAGCGCGACCGGCACGTGCCTGCGATGCAGGAAGTCTGCCGCACGCCGAACAAACCCCGCGACACCATGTTCGTAGGAAAGCTCACGCAGGCACTGGGCCTGTACGCCGTGCAAATGCGCCATGAGCATTGGGTTGGGATAGGCTGGATGGCTGAAATGGAACTCGAACGGGTCCCGCTTGTGGGCGAGGAACCCGGTGAGCAGTGGCGCATGCCCGACGTCGGCGTCTTTGAGCAAGTCGGCGATGCCGATATAGGCCAAATGACGATGCCCGCCCCGGCCCGGACTTTCGTTGCCCGCATAGTGCTCGCCATAGACGTCGCGATAGCAACCCACACTCCACTCCTCCATGCGTGCAAACCATGCATTGAGCGACGATGGCTTAGCGGGCGCAAAGGCAAGGCCGGTCGCCAGCGCGCTTTTTTTCAGCCACGCGATGTATTGGCTTTGCTTGCGCGCTGAATCACCGCTGACCAAGGCGTGTACGCCGCCGTTCCAGGTAGCGACCCGTTGATAGAAATCGCCGAGGGCCAGGAGCGTGTCATCGCACAGGGCGGCGCGGATATCGCCGGATGTCAGGTGCCCGATCATCAGCTTGTTACGCTGGCTGATTTCCCGAGCGGCATTGGACGCCGGGCGCTGATGGTTGAATGGCAGCACCTCATGGTTTTCCACCATCAACAGCTCTACGCGGGGGTCGTCATGGAAGAACAGCGCTGCGTAGCCTTGATTCAGTGAGTCGAGCGTTGCTTGAGTCATACCCGCATGCCGCAATGTTGCCACCCGTATCTGAAAAGTCTTGGGCGAGCGTCCGGCAATGGTCAGTTGCGCCGCACGCAGCAACGCGAGGGTGTAGCTGCTCACTTCGCCGCCACCATGGGCGATCAGTACTTTGTAATTGCCCACTTGTTCCATGCCGCCTGCGGCCACCACGATTCGCTGAACGAGCAATTGAAGTGACGTTCGTTCGGCGCGCGTAAAGTGCCCGATTAAACGTTGCAGAACTTGCTGGTAAACATAGCTCATGGCTTGTTCATGAATAGTGCTCATCGTTCTACTACCTGAGTTGAAATATCAGTTTCAAGCAACTACCAAACAGCGTTGCTCGACCTATTACATCTGTAGGCTTGTCTTCCATTGCGCAGCACAAGTTTGAGTCAACATTAGCACCTTGCAACAAAAGCGCAGGTGAGAGCATTGAGGGCGCCCATGGCTGCTCCGCCGGAGAATCCAGCGCCTGCGCGGGCTCCAGCGAAACAGCTGTTAGCCTTAGGAATGTTCCGACAACGTCCTACACTGTTTTAACTAAGCAATTAGAGAATTGTCCGACGAATATTAATCACCTGCGCACCTGGGCTGCGCGTAAAGCAAAAGGGTATTCGTTTTGCACTTGCCGGAAAAAACAATCCGAGCCTCGTTAGTTCTGAAGGTGCGTGACGCAACTGCCGTGTAATCAATCATGGCTCAATCCTTGAGATGACAATGAAGACTCAATTATCGGCACTCAAA
The DNA here is from genome assembly GCF_029960685.1 of Pseudomonas sp. AL10. Lineage (NCBI taxonomy): Bacteria > Pseudomonadati > Pseudomonadota > Gammaproteobacteria > Pseudomonadales > Pseudomonadaceae > Pseudomonas > Pseudomonas sp. AL10. The sequence goes on along the minus strand of NZ_JASBQZ010000056.1, from coordinate 17,637 downwards.
TAATGATTAACAGATACAGAACAGCGTCAAAAAGCAGTTCAGATGACCTGCCAGCCCCACTTGAATGACGCCCACACAAGAGCGCCGCACTGGATTTCAGGGCGGCGCATGGCAATAACGGTATTGTTTGCGGGGTAGAACGCCCCTGCGGCGGCTCAACCCCGGTGCGGGTTAAGCCCTGTCAAATGGCGCATTTGCCTCATCAGCTCAGGCGCCGGAGTATGCATTTGCGAATACTCCTACAGCTCAAACAGCTTCAACCTGCAACGCCACCCGTTCGCGGCACGGGCATTCATCCATGTATCGGTGCGCTTCGACGAACTGACTGAACGGAAACACCGTGGTTTTCAGTGGGACAAGCACACGGTCGGCCGTCAGCTGGTTGATATCGCGCAACGCACGCTGCAGCGCCACTTGGTCCTGGATAATGCCCAGCTCCGGCTTGCCGGTGAAGTTGCCGATACAGTGCACAAAGAACTGAATGTTCTTCTGGAACGCCGCACAGGCCGGGAATGGCGTCTGATTGCCACCTTGCAGGCCATACAGCACCAGGCTGCCGCGCGGCGCCAGGACGTCCCCAAGCAGCGACATCTGCGGGCCTCCCAAGCCATCGAACACCACGTCGACGCCACGGTTGTCCGTGAACTTGTTGATCTGCATCAGCAGGTCTTGTTCTTCGGTCACGATGACCTTTTCCGCCCCGAGAGACAGCAGGTATTCACGTTCAGCACTGTCTTTGGTGGCGGCAATCACCCGTACACCCAGGGCCTTGCCCAGCTGCACAAACGAAGGGCCGGCACAGTGGCTGGCGTCGGTCACCAGGGCAAACTGGCCGGGCTTGACCCGCGCCAGGTCCATGTAGGCAAAGTACGCAATCAGCAGCGGCGTGTAATGCACGCTGGCTTCAATCGGGCTCAAGACATCCGGGTAACGGGTCAGGGCCGAACGGGGCAAGACGATCTGCTCGCCATACACCGGGTAATCATTGGGGCTCTCGGCCGGAAAACTGGCCACCTTATCGCCCACTGCCAAGTCATCCACGCCGTCGCCGAGGGCGACTACGACACCGGCCATTTCATGGCCCAGGCCAGAAGGCAGACGTGCGTGGGAAGACGCCAGGTTCTGGCGCCACAGAATGTCATACCAACTGATACCGATCGCATCGACACGCACCTGCACTTCGCCCGGTGCGGGCTGCGCGGCTGCATGCTCCTCGCATTTGAGCACCTCAGCCGGACCAAACTTGTGAAAACGAATCGTGCGGGACATCGCAAACCTCGTCAAAGTAACCTCTAATGCCATGAACTTTATCTGGGCTTTGGGGGTAAGACCACCGGTCACCATTAATAGTCGACATGCCTGTCATTGATTCCGCGAAGGAGGAACACCCCTCAACTATCGTAGGAAAAATCAATTAGCCGGTGCAGAGTACCAGCCTTTCCCCGTAAGATTCATGCCGGTCATCCTTCTGAATCGAACCTCAGGGGGGGCTACATGACCGCTCACATCAAGTTTGCTGACTCTTCCAGGACACAAGATGAACCGTAACGACCTGCGTCGTGTCGACCTTAACCTCTTGATCGTATTCGAAACCTTGATGCATGAGCGCAGTGTGACCCGCGCCGCCGAGAAATTGTTCCTCGGCCAGCCGGCCATCAGTGCGGCACTGTCACGCCTGCGCGGGCTGTTCGATGACCCTCTGTTCGTGCGCACCGGGCGCAGCATGGAACCCTCGGCCCGCGCCGTGGAAATCTTCGCCCTGCTCTCCCCGGCCCTGGACTCGATCTCCACCGCCGTCAGCCGCGCCGCCGAATTCGACCCGGCCACCAGCACCGCAGTGTTTCGCATTGGCCTGTCCGACGACGTGGAATTCGCCCTGCTCCCGCAATTGCTCAAACGCCTGCGCTCCGAAGCCCCCGGCATCGTGCTGGTGGTACGCCGCGTCAATTACATCCTGATGCCAAGCCTGCTGGCCTCCGGTGAAATCTCCATCGGCGTCAGCTACACCGCCGACCTGCCCGCCAACGCCAAGCGCAAGGTCCTGCGCCGCAGCCTGCCCAAACTGCTGCGCGCCGACAGCGTGCCCGGCTCGCTGAGCCTGGATGACTTCTGCTCGCGCCCCCACGCCCTTGTCTCCTTTGCCGGCGACTTGAGCGGGTTTATCGATGAAGAGCTGGAAAAACTCGGCCGCAAGCGCCACGTTGTACTCGCGGTGCCGCAGTTCAATGGCCTGGGTACGTTGCTGGCGGGTACGGACATTTTGGCCACCGTGCCGGATTATGCGGCGGAAGCATTGACCTCGGCGGGTGGGTTGCGGGCCGAAGACCCGCCGTTGCCGGTGCGCTCGTTTGAGCTGCATATGGCGTGGCGGGGTTCGCAGGATAATGATCCGGGGGAGCGGTGGTTGAGGTCGAGGATTCAGATGTTTTTTGGGGATCCTGAGAGTCTCTAGTGGTCGTCTGGCGGGCTGTTTATCTGATCATTTCTGCCTTTTCATAGACCATGAAGACCCATCCATCTCCAGTGGATTGCTCCATTGGGGCACACCTGAGTGCATGCCTCGAATGGTTTGAAAAGGAAAGTCCATGTCATCTGATGAAAAAAGCCTTAGCCGAGGTCGCCGCCGCCCACCGGCAAGGTCACGCCGGTGATGTAGGAGGCCTCGTCGCAGGCCAGGAACAGAATTGCGCCAGCTTGTTCGTCGATGCTGCCGTAGCGTTTCATCGAGCTGCTCTCGAGGGTCTGGTCGACGATCTGCTGGTACCACACACGCTCTTGCTCGCTCTGCGGGTGGTTGTTACGCGGGATGCGCCGTGGCGGTGCCTCGGTGCCGCCGGGCGCGGTGGCGTTGACGCGAATCCCGCTGCCTGCAGTCTCCAGGGCCAGGCAGGCCGTCAAGGCATTCACGCCGCCCTTGGCTGCGCCATAGGGCACGCGATTGACCCCGCGCGTGGCCACGGAAGACACGTTGACGATCGCGCCCGCGCCCTGCTCCAGCATATAGGGCAGCACGCAATGGCAGCACCACAACGTAGGGAACAGCGAGCGGCGCACTTCGGCCTCGATTTCAGCCTCGGCATAATGCTCAAAAGGCTTGGCCCAGATGGTCCCGCCGACGTTATTGACCAGCACGTCTATGCGCCCGAAACGCGCCGTGGCGGCGGCCATTACCCGTGCGCACTCGCTGTATTGTTCCAGGTCGGCGGTCAGCAGTAGCGCTCGCTCATGCTGCAATTCATGCACGAGCTCGGAGCGATCCACCGCGACCAGCCAGGCCCCCTCCTCCAGCAAGCGTTCGGCGACACGTCGGCCGATGCCTTGCGCAGCGCCGGTAACCAGCGCGACCTTGTTGTTAAACCGTTGAGTCATGCGGCAGTCCTCAGGCGGCATCGCACGTGGCGACGGCGTTAGGGGTGAATTTCTCGTAATGGAAGCTGGCCGGGGTCACGCTTTGCTGCTTGAAGTGCTCGCGCACCGCATCGACCATCGGCGGCGGGCCGCACAGGTACACGTCGACATCGCCGCCATTGAGGGCTTCGTCAGCCATGTGCTGGGTCACATAGCCCTGGCGCGGGTGAGTGGTGTGCGGATCAGCCACGCAGGTCACCAGGTTGAAGTCGGGCAAACGCGCGGTAAAAGCCTGCAACGCCTCAATCATCACCAGGTCCTGATCCCGCGTTACGCCGTAGATCAACCGGATCGGGCGGGTTTCCTGGCGCTGCGCGAGCACTTCAAGCATCGACAGGAACGGCGCCAGGCCGGTACCACCGGCCAGTAACAGCAGCGGCCGCGCCACCTCACGCAGGTAGAAACTCCCCAGTGGGCCGGTGATCGCCACGCTGTCGCCCGGCTGGGCGCGCTCGAGCCAACCGCTCATCAACCCGCCGGGCACGTGCTTGATCAGGAAGCTGGCGCGCGGGTCGCCCGGGCGACTGCTGAAGGAGTAAGCACGAGTCTGCCCACTGTCGGGCACGCTGATATTCACGTACTGGCCGGGCAGGAATACCGGCGCCTGGTCCAGTTCGAAACTCACCTCCAGCGCCGCATCGGCATGTCGGGTGATGCCGGCCAGCGTCGCGGCAAAGTGCGTGGTGCCGGTCTTGCAGGCGCTGGACGGCACCGGCACGGCGATCACGCAGTCGGACTGCGGCACCATTTGGCAGGTCAGCACCTGGCGCGCCTGCGCTTCGTCGGCGCTCAGGGCGTCGTCGATAAAGTCGTCGCCCAGGTCGTAGGCGCCGGTTTCACAGCGGCATTTGCAGGTGCCACACACGCCGTCCGAGCAGTCCATGGGCAGGTTGATGCGTTGGCGGAAGGCCGCATCGAGCACCTTTTCTCCCACCTTGCAGTCGATGAAGCGGGTCACTCCATCCTCGAAGTTCAAGGCGATGGCATACGTCATGGCGGTGTCCTCAGATATGGTAGATGTCGATGACCTGGTGGATGTAATCGTTTTTCAGCACCACCTTCTTGCGCGTTATCAACGGCTGCTCGGCACGGATGTCGAGGCGATAGAAGGAGGTACCGAAATAACTGTCGGTGGTTTTGTAGCGGTGGCTGAGGGTGTGCCAGTTGAAACGCAGGTCCACCTGCGCGCCGTCGTCGGCCAGCACTTCGAGGTTGCACAGCATGTGCACGGTGCGCGGCTCGGGCGTGCTGGCGCTGGAGCGCTCAGTCTTGATGCGAAAGATGCGGTCTTCCAGGCCGTCACGGTTGGGGTAGTAGATCAGCGAGATTTCGCGCTGCGGGTCTTCGGTAAGAGTGTCGTGATCGTCCCAGGCGGGCATCCAGAACTCGGCCTTGGGCGAATAGCAGGCCAGCCAGTCATCCCATTGGCGGTCGTCGAGCAGGCGCGCTTCACGGTAAAGAAAATCCAGCAGGTGGTCCCGGGCAAGGCTCATGGCAGCACCTCACAGTCGCTGGCTATCAGCCCTTGCTGTTCGCGCTCGATTGCACGCTGCAGGCTTTGGGCCCAGTGCGCATGCTGGCGCACAAACAAGCCCTCGTCCTCGGTCTTGACCCCGCTGAGCTGCGGTTGCATACCCATGGCCAAGGCATTTTCGTCCGCACCCTCGACCCACTGCTTGGCGCCACGGCTCAAGTCATTCCACAGGGTGCTCGCGCCCTGGTAACCGGTCTGGCAGGCGCGGAACTCCTCGAGGTCATCCGGGGTGCCCATGCCGCTAACATTGAAGAAGTCTTCGTACTGGCGAATCCGCGTGGCGCGCTCCTGGGCGCTTTCGCCGATGGGCGCCATGCAATAGATTGTCACTTCGGTTTTATCCACGGCGAGGGGCCGCACCACGCGGATCTGGGTCGAGAACTGGTCCATCAGGTACACATTGGGGTAGAGACAGAGGTTGCGGGTCTGGTCGACGATAAAGTCGGCGCGCGCTTGGCCCAGGCGTTCGGCCAAGGCCTCGCGGTGAGCGTGCACCGGGCGCACTTGGGGGTTAAGCAGGCGCGTCCACAGCAGGATATGCCCGTGGTCGAAGGCGTAGACGCCGCCCAGGCTTTTCGACCAGCCATTGGCGTCGACGGTGCGCGTGCCTTCGGCGTCGTAGTTGCGCCGGCCCATGGTCGCCGAGTAGTTCCAGTGCACGGAGCTGACGTGGTAACCGTCGGCGCCGTTTTCGATTTGCAGCTTCCAGTTGCCGTCATAGACATAGGATGAGCTGCCGCGCAGCACCTCCAGGCCCAAAGGGGCCTGGTCGACCATCTGGTCGATGATGACTCGGGTTTCGCCCAAGTAATCGCTGAGTTCCGGCACCGCATCGCTGAGGCTGGCGAACAGGAAACCGCGGTAGTTTTCAAAGCGCGCCAGGCGCTTGAGGTCATGGGAGCCGTCGCAGTCGAAGCTGTCCGGGTAGGCGCCGGTCTTTGCGTCCTTTACCTTGAGCAGCTTGCCGGCGTTGCTGAACGTCCAGCCATGGAAGGGGCAAGTGAATGAGCCCTTGTTGCCTTGTTTGCGCCGGCACAACATGGCGCCGCGATGCGCGCAGGCGTTGACCAGGCCATGCAGCGCGCCGTGCTTGTCACGGGTGATGACCACCGGCTGGCGGCCGATCCAGGTGGTGAAGTAATCGTTGATCTGCGGCACCTGGCTTTCATGGGCCAGGTAGATCCAGCCGCCTTCGAAGATGTGTTTCATCTCCAGGGCAAACAGGTCGGGGTCGGTGAAGATGTCGCGGCGGCAGCGGAACACCCCAGTGGCGGGGTCTTCCTGTACGGACTCGCGCAATTGGCAGGCGAGTCGGTCGAGTGTACTGATCATGGGGCGGGCCCTCCGTTGTTCTTGTATCAGGCGCCCTCACCGTACGTGCCCGCCCTGCCCGTCAATATCCGCTGCCTGCACATCGCTATCCGCCAGGCGCACGTCGCTTAACGATGGCGTTTCCAGGTCTGCGACGGCAGTTCGCCGAAGCGTTTGCGATAGGCTTCGGAAAACCGCCCCAGGTGCATGAACCCATGGTCCAAAGCCACCTCGGTCACGCTGCGCGTGCTGCTTAGTTGCAAGCGTGCATGTACGCGTTCGAGCTTGCAGCGGCGTACGTAATCGCGCGGCGACAGCCCCACCTGGCGCTCAAACAGGCTGTACAGCGAACGTTCACTGACGTTGGCCACGGCCATCAACTGCTCGACGCTGATGTCATCGCCCAGGTGCTGCTGGATAAATTCGTGCACCGCTTCAAACCCACCGCCGTGGGCAGCCCGGGGGGGCACCCGCGACACATTGCTGCCCAGCAATGCCAGCAGCTTGTTGGCCACGATGCGTTCGTACAGGCCTTGCATGTGGGGCTCGGCAGCGTTTTCCGCCTCATGGCAGATCAACCCGAGCAACGGCAGGAAGCCGCTCATTTCACTGAGCGCGTGGCGGGCCGTCGTGAAGCGGACCCCCGCCCGCGGCAGGCTCCAGTGCTGCTCCAGGCAGGCGTTTTCCAGCAGGCGCACCGGCAGTTTGATGATGAATTTTTCGCAGTCGGCGGAATAGGTCAGGTCTACCGGGTCGTCCGGATTGATCAGCAGGATTTCCCCCGGCCCGAACACATCATCCTCGCCACGGGAGTTGGAGCGGCAATGCCCGCTCAAGAGGATCTGCAGGTGGTAGATGGTCTCCAGCGCCACCGACGTGACCCGCACCGGTGCGCCGTAGCTGATGCGGCACAGGTCCAGGCTGGCGAAGGTGCGATGGCTGATACTTGCCCGGGGCTGGCCCCTGGGAGGCAGGCGAATGCAGTGGCTGCCCACATGCTGGTTGACGTAGTCCGACACCGCGTAGGCATCGGCGCCCTGGAAAATCTGGCTGCGCTCACTCAATAGCACGGTCATGGTCGCGACTCTTTTATCGTTATTGGGCTCAGGCTGACGCTTGGGTAGGGGGGCGTCCAATATGGATAAAGTCTGGAGGGATACCCTGGAGGTATCGTCGGGCGTGGCGCTCGGGACCTAGCGATACCCCCGCGCCTGAACATCGAACAACTCGGCATAGCGTCCACCCGCCGCCATCAGTTGGTGATGACTGCCCTCCTCCAGGATTCGCCCGCCGTCCAGCACGATGATGTGGTCGGCATTGCGCACGCTGGAGAATCGATGGGAAATCAACAACGTCATGCGGCCCTTGGCGTGTTCGCGAAAGTGCTCGAACACCGCCGCCTCGGCGCCGGCGTCCAGCGCCGCCGTCGGCTCGTCAAGAATCAGCAGATCCGCCTCCTGGCGCATATATGCGCGTGACAACCCAACCTTCTGCCATTGCCCACCCGACAACTCCTGGCCGCCAAGCCAGCGCCCTAACGGTGTGCCGTAGGTCTTGCTCAGGCGTTCGATGAACCCGGCGGCCACCCCCTGGGTTGCAGCCTTGCGCCAACGCGCCTCGTCGTTCAGCGCATCGACGTCACCCACGCCAAGGTTCTCGCCGACGGTCATCTGGTAGCGGATGTAATCCTGGAAAATCACCCCAATGCGCTGGCGCAGTGTCTGTTCATCCCAGTCTTGCAAGTCGCTGCCATCCAGCAGAATACGCCCCTCGTGCGGGGTATACAGGCGCGTGAGCAGTTTGATCAGGCTGGTTTTGCCCGAGCCATTCTCGCCCACCAGGGCCAGGCTTTGCCCCGGCGCCAAGTGCAGGTTGATGTCAGTCAATGCCGGCCCCTCAGCGCCGGGGTAACTGAACCCCACGTGCTCGCAACGCAGACCGTCGCCGGGACGCGCGCCCTGGGTAAGCCGGCCACTCGGCACGACCACTGGGGTTAGCAGGTACTCATAAAGGTCTGAGAGAAACAGACTGTCGTCATACAGGCCGGCAATCGCGCTGAGGCTGGCGGTGATCGCGCTTTGCCCCTGCTTGAACAGCACGATGTACATGGTCATCTGCCCCAGGCTGGTCTGGCCGCGCACGGTGTCCAGCACCACCCAGGCGTAAGCCACATAAAACGCCGCGGTGCCCAGCAGGCCCAGGGCAAAGCCCCAGGCATCCCGGCGCACCGTCAACTGGCGGTCTTCGGCGTACAAGCGTCGGGCGTTGTCGCGGTAGCGCTTGAGGAACAGCGGCGCCAGGCCGAACAGCTTGACCTCTTTGGCATGGGTCTCGTGGGACAGCAGCGATTCCAGGTAATTCTGCTGACGGGTCTCCGGCGCACGCCGGTGGAACAGGCGAAACGCATTGCCCGAGAAATGCGTCTCGGCGAAGAAAACCGGTAAGGCGCCGACCACCAGAATCACCAGCGCCCACGGCGAAAAGTGCACTAACAACACGGCAAAGCTGACCAGCGAGATCAGGTTCTGCACCAACCCCAGGCCCTTGGTGACCAGGCTCAGCGGCCGTGTCGACGCGCCCTGGCGCACGCGCACCAGCTTGTCGTGGAACTCGGCGTCTTCAAATTGCGTGAGCGAGAGGGTCTGGGCCTTCTCCAGAATCATCAGGTTGACCTTCACCCCCAACTGCACCCGCAGCAACGATTGCTGCATTGACAACGCACGCTGAGCGGCGGCCAGCAGCCCCAACACGCCCGCCTCGGCCAGCACGTATTGCATCACTGGCCACACGGGTGCCTGGCTGCCGGCTGCATGAATCTGCATCGCATGCACCACGCCATCGACAATACGCTGGCCGATCCAGGCAGCCAGCGCAGGCAACAGACCTGCAACGATGGTGGCCAGCAGCAGGCCTATGAATAAGGGGCGCGACGTCCCCCAGACCAGCTTCAGTGCCCTGCGCGCCTGGATGGAAAACGCGCTCAATCGATTGAACAGCACCATCAATGGCATGGACTCCGTGTGGGGTTTAGGGGTGAGACGGGTGGATTATGACAGGCGATGACGTCGAGCACATCCAACGGCGAGCCGACACGCCGCGCCAGCCGGGTAATAAAAATAGGTGATCTTATAAAACCACAAGATAACAATATCTAATAATTAGCTTATTCTAAAAAAGACTTTCCCCGCAGTTTTTTATAGAGATATCTTCACTTCACAGACCGACCCCATGCCTGGCGGAGGACGTACCCCCGACATGGATCTCTCTCGATATGCCCGATATTTCTCATCCCGCCCCGCTGAAAAAATTCCACCTGTCGCTGTTGACCAGTTCGCTGCTGGCGGCGGTACCCGCCCACCGGCCACGCGGCGGTGCCGGAGGTGTTTCCTGACGGCTACTACCCGCTGAACAACCTCAAGGACCGCGACTACACCAAGCTGACCTACGACTTCTGATTCACATCGCCAAACGAGGGCACCCCATTGAACACCTCCAACTTGATGAGCCGTCTGCTGGCCCCCTGCGCCCTGGCGATCAGCCTGGCCGCCTGCTCACCTTCGGGTGACCAGGCGCAAGCGAACAAAACCCTGAACATTGCATTTTTTGGCGACAACACCACCCTGGTCAGCGTCGACCCATTCCAGGTGTACTGGCTGGAACACCGCGTGCTGCTGCGCAATGTCGCCGAGTCGCTCACCGACCAGGACCCGGCCACCGGCAAGATCATCCCCTGGCTGGCCAAGAGCTGGGAGATCAGTGACGACGCGCTGACCTACACCTTTCACTTGCGCGACAACGTGACGTTCAGCAACGGCGAGCGCTTCGACGCAAACGCGGTAAAAACCGCGTTCGACAGCGACAAGGCACTGGCCACCCAGCTGCCGGCGACCTTCGGCGCCACCTACCTGGCAGGTTATGACCACGCCGAAGTGGTCGACGACTTCACCGTCAAGCTGGTACTGGCTAAACCCAACGCGGGCTTTTTACAAGCCACTTCTACCACCAACTTGGCAATCCTTGCGCCCGCGTCCTATGCACTCACGGTCAAGGAACGCTCTCTGGGCAAGATCATCGGTACCGGGCCGTTTGTGCTGGCCAGCTATACCCCGGAAGTCGGCGCGCGCCTGACAAAACGCAAGGGTTACGCGTGGCCCTCGGCGAATATGAAGAACCCGGGTGAGGCACACCTGGACGCCGTCGATATCAGCTACATCCCCGAAGAGAGCGTGCGCAACGGCCTGTTCTTGCAGGGCAAGGCCGACATCCTGTGGCCACGCAACCCGTTTTCGGAGGTCGACCTCAAGCTGTTCCAGTCCAAGGGCGCGACCATCCAGAGCCGCTCGCTGCCGGGCCCGGCGCTGAATCTGTACCCCAACACCCGTGGCGAGCGCATCCTCGCCGATCAACAAGTGCGCCTGGCCGTGCAGAAGTCCATCGACCGCAAGAGCTACGCCAGCACCGTATATAACGCCGAGTTCCCAGTGGTGGATGGCATCTTTGACGTGACCACGCCTTACTTCAAAAGCCAGGGCAGCAAGCTCGGCTACGACCCGGCAGCTGCCGAAAAACTGTTGGATCAAGCCGGCTGGGCCAAGGGCGCGGACGGTTACCGCAGAAAAAACGGCAAGCGTCTGAGCCTGAGCTACAACATCAGCCCGGCCGAAACCGCGGGTGACGTGCTGATCCAGGACCAACTGCGCAAGGTCGGCATCGAACTGAAGCTCAGCGTGGTGACCCGCGCCGAATGGGTGGCCAACAACTCCGCCGGCAACTACGACCTGACCATCAACTACATGACTCGCGCTGACCCGATCATCCTGCAAACCATCCTCGACCCGCGTAGCGCCAACAGTTCCACCGTGGCCACTAACACCTACGAACCGGCCACCCTGGAAAAAGCCAAGGGCTTGTTCGATGCCGGCATTACGGCCACCCAAGGCGCACAGCGTGCCGCCGCCTATGGCGACCTGCAGGACCTTCTGGTCGACGAAAGCTCGGCGTTCCCGGTGTACGAGCGCGTGTGGCAGGCGGCAACGTCGCCGAAGGTGAAGAACTTTCGCTGGACTGCCGAGGGCTTCGCGCTGCTGGGTGATATCGAGATCGGCACACCATGAGCCGCTACCTGATCGCACGCGTCGGCCAGGCCCTGCTGGTGTTGTGGGGGGCCTATAGCATCACCTACTTGATCCTCTATCTGCTGCCGGGCGACACGCTGTCGATCATGCTCAGTGCTTCGGGCATGGAGGCCGATTCACTGTCGGTGGCCGACCTGGCCAAGGCGCGGGCCTATTATGGCCTGGACAAGGGCCTGTTCGAGCAATATGTCGACCTGCTGCTGGGCGCCTTGCACGGCGACTTCGGCCAGTCCCTGTCGCTGAACCGCCCGGTATCCGAGTTACTCGCCGAGCGCCTGCCGCAAACCCTGTCCTTGGCCGGCCTGGCGATTGTGTTGTCGTTGGTCGGCGGCATCGGCCTGGCCTACCTGACCGCCTACATTCGCTGGCAACCGCTGAAAAAAGCCTTGGCGCGCCTGCCTTCCCTGGGGTTTTCGGTGCCGGTGTTCTGGATGGGCCTGTTGCTGATACAGGTGTTTGCCTTCGGCCTCGGCTGGTTCCCCGCCACCGGCAGCCGGGGCTTTGAAAGCCTGGTGCTGCCGGCGATCACCCTGGCGATTCCAAGTGCGGCGGTGTATGCCCAAGTGCTGCAGCGCAGCTTCCAGGGAGTGTGGCAGGAGTCGTATATCGTCACCGCCTACGCCAAGGGCCTGAGCCGTGGCCAGGTGCAGGCGCGCCATGGGTTTCGCAACGCGGCGCTGCCGATTCTCACCCTGATCGGCCTGCAGGTGGGCAACACGGTGTCCGGTGCGGTGCTGGTGGAAACCATCTTCGCCCGCTCCGGCATCGGCCGCCTGGCCCAGGAGGCTGTGCTGCGCCAGGACATCCCGGTGGTGCTGGCGATTGTCGCGGTGTCGGCGGCAGCCTTTGTGCTGGTCAACCTGCTGGTGGATTTGCTGTACCCGTGGCTCGACCCGCGCATTTCCCACACGCCAAAGGTGTCCTAGACCATGACGATCCTTGAGCAAAACCTCGGCCTTACGCCCCCACTCTGGCAACGCCGCACCCGCCGACAACGTGCCACGGCGGCGGTCATGCCCTTGCTACGGCGACCGGGCTTTAGCCTGGCGGTGTTGATTGTGTTGTTTTCACTGCTCGCCGCCGTGGCGCCGCAGTGGTTGACCAGCTTCGACCCTTATGCCACCGCACCTGCGGTCAAGCTCACGGCGCCGAACCTGACCCACTGGTTCGGCACCGACGAGTTGGGCCGCGACCTGTACACCCGGATGGTCTACGGCTCCAGCCTGTCGGTGCTGGCGGCCTTTCTGGCGGTGGGGATCGCGTTGTTGGGCGGGCTCGGGCTGGGCATTCTGTCCGGCTTTGCCGGTGGGCGTATCGACGCGGTAATCATGCGGTTTGTCGACGTGTTGCTCGCCTTGCCCGGCTTGCTGCTGGCCCTGGCGATTGTCACCGCCATCGGCTTCGGCACGGTGCCGGTGGCTATCGCCGTGGGCGTCGGGATTATCCCCGGGTTCGCCCGCACCACCCGCGCCGAAGTGCTGCGCGTCAAGACCCTGCCGTACGTGGAAGCCGCACGCCTGGGCGGCGCCAGCTGGGGCCGCACCTTGCTGCGGCACATCCTGCCCAACGCATGGGGCCCCGTGGCGGTACTGGCGACCCTGGATTTCGGTGCAGCCATCCTCGCCACCGCCGGCCTGAGTTTTCTCGGTTTTGGCGCCGCGCCTCCGGCCGCCGAATGGGGGACGTTGATCGCCAACGGTCGGCACTTTCTGATCACCGCCCCCTGGGTGTCGTTGCTGCCCGGCCTGTTCCTGGTCGCGGTGGTGTTCAGCCTCAACCACATTGCCCGCACGTTCGAGGAGGTTCAGCGATGAATGCTTTAGTTGATGTTCGCCAGCTGAGTGTCAGCTACCGGCACGGCAACCTGGCGGTAAACCAGCTGTCAATGACCATCGCCCAAGGCGAGACGCTGGCGATTGTCGGCGAGTCCGGCTCGGGTAAATCCACCCTGGCCAACGCGATTCTCGGCCTGTTGCCGGGCAGCGCAACCATCAGCGCCGGCGAGCTGTGGGTGGACGGCAACGACCTCACCCACGCCAGCGAACGCCAGAGACGCGGCCTGCGCGGGCGCACCATAGGCCTGGTGCCCCAGGACCCGATGGTCAGCCTCAACCCGACCCTGCGCATTGGCCAGCAGATTGCCGAAGCGCTGATCCTGGCCAAGGGCAAGCGCTACCCCGGCGTCGATGCGGATATCGTCGAGCTACTGCAACAGGTCGGTATCGCCAAGCCGGTACTGCGCGCGCGCCAGTACCCGCATGAACTCTCCGGGGGCATGCGCCAGCGTGTGCTGATCGCCATCGCCCTGGCCGGCAACCCACGCTTGATCATCGCCGACGAACCGACCAGTGCCCTCGACGTCACCGTGCAGCGCAAGATCCTCGACCACCTGAAACGGCTGGTCAGTGAGCGCGGAATTTCCTTGCTGATCATCACCCATGACCTTGGCGTGGCGCTGGATCGCGCCGACCGCGCCCTAGTGATGCAACAGGGACAAGTGGTGGAGCAAGGGGCACCACGGCAGATTCTCGGCGCGCCGCAGCATGACTACACCCGCGCCTTGATCGCCGCGGCGCCAGCGTTCGCCACGCGCCGCCAGCCGCTGGCCCGGCCGGCTCCGACGCAGCCGCCGATCCTGCAGCTGCAAAACGTTGGCAAGACGTTCGCGCTGCCCAAGGTCAAGGGCGAAGACGCGACCTTTGTCGCGCTGCAGGACCTCAGCCTGCAGGTCTACCCCGGGCAGACCCTGGCGATTGTCGGCGAGTCCGGCTCAGGCAAAAGCACCGCGCTGCGCATCGCCCTCGGCCTGGAAAAACCCAGCCGCGGGCGGGTGTGGTTCGAGCAACAGGACGTCACCGACCTCAGCTGGCGCGACTTCCGCCCGCTGCGCCAGCGCCTGCAACTGGTGCAACAAAACCCGTTTGCGGCGCTGGACCCACGCTTCACAGTGTTCGACAGCATCGTCGAACCGCTGGTGTCGTTCGGCTTGCTCAAGGGCCCTGCCCTGGAACAGGCCGCGCGCGAGCTGATCAGTCGCGTACATTTGCCGGTGAGTTTCCTCGATCGCCTGCCGTGCGAGCTTTCCGGCGGCCAGTGCCAACGGGTCGCCATCGCCCGCGCCCTGGCGCTGAAACCGGATCTATTGCTACTGGATGAACCGGTCAGTGCCCTCGACGTGTCCGTGCAGGCGCACATCCTTGAACTGCTGCAAGAGCTGCAACGGGACATGGGCATCGCCTACGTGCTGGTGTCCCACGACTTGTCGGTGGTCGCCAACTTCGCCCATGAGGTGCTGGTGTTGCGCAATGGCCGGGTGGTCGAACAGGGTTCGGTGGAGCGCATCTTCAACCGCCCGACCAGCGATTACACCCGTGAGCTGATTGGCGCCATCCCTGGCCAGCACGCTATCGCGAGCGCCGCCTGAGCGGCGCTTCACTCGGCAGTGCTGTCACGCGCCGTGATGCCCTTCTCCTGGGCATACGCGGTCTGACGTGAAGCAATAGGACAGCCGCACGTTCTTCGTTTCGCCCGTGGCATTGACCGCGTCGAACACTTCCCGGACAGCCAGCCGCCGAGTCTGCAGCTTGAGAAAACCCGTCAGCCAGATTTGCTGATAACGTTTCATTTGGTCTTCAGTCAGCGGTGAAAGCTGGCTCCGCGCTTATCGCTTATATCGTTCCGACTGATAATGTGAGTGGCGAGGATTCTTCGCAGCACAGAACCGATACGAACGCCTGTGACACTGCGCGCTCAAGCCTGCGTGTTACACCTCCTGCCGGACCTGATCCGCTTCAGAATCCAGCGCAACCACTGTCGCACCATGGTTGGTAATGCCGAAAGGAATGTGCACAGATGGCGCAACTGCGCTAGTCGATTGTAGGTGCCCAGATTGATCATCAAAGAAGATGTGCGGTTTCAATACACCTAAAATCCTGCCTTTCTCGATGCCACCCAGAAAGAATGCGTCGTTAGCCATGACACCCCAACTTTTGAGTGTATTCATTGCACGCTCATGAGACGGCGCATTGCGGGCTGTGACGATTGAGACTCGTATGCGGTTTTCGTAGTCAGGATTGAGCTTTTTATGTTGCTCCTCGACCGACTGGATTTTGGATATCCGCACCATGAACTCCTTCAGCGGCCCCGGGTTATGGGGCTGCATAACGTTCTTCACTTCATGCGCATGGAACTCAGACAATCCAGAGGCCTGCATGATTGTTTCGGACTCATCACCGGCAAGGACGCCGTCAAAGTCGAACGCGATGCGTAAGGTTTTATCCGTTTCGTCGTCTTCGAATTTTGAATCGAGCACCTGGCCAGCCGGGTACCCGGCCTTGATAGCCGCTTCCACGTCTTTTTTGTCACCCGACAAAAATAAAGCGATATTCAGAGCAGGTATGTATTCATAAGGGGATTTTCCCTGCATGAAAATCGCCCGTGTCATCCCAAGGCCGTAGTGCTCGATAGTCTTCAGCACGCGCAGCCCAGTATCAGGATCGTTGCGCGAAAGCAGTATGACCTCAACGAGCGGATCCGTAGGATCGACGCTCAGGTCATTCACTGACAGCAAGCGCTTGATGAAGGGGAACGCTATCCCCTTAGGAAGCGGGACGTGAAGATTTTTTTGCTGAAACTTGCGGTATTCCTCCTCCCCCTGTCTCTGAAACACTGCGTCCGATGCCAGCAAATCAAACACAGCGCTGGAAGCGACGCCGATCACCAGGCGATTTTCTAACTCGTAGGGCATTGAAACCTCTCTGGATGCCTCTAAACGCAAATATGGATAGGCATTGAACATGCCGATCGATTTCAAGCACACATCGCGCCTTCTCCCACGCACAGTCAGGCATATCAATCTTCAAATCAATCTGCAGGTTGCTTTATTACGGGTGGATGCAGAAGGTTTACGTTTAGTGGAGCAGCGCGTCGCCGAAGACACCGCCAAAATTGGGGCACTGCGCAACGGGCCTTCGCAGCGATCACCTCGTCTATTCACGCCAGCAGGCCAAACAAACCAAGGAACGGCCAAAAACCCACGCCATATCGTGTTCTATCGTGGGGCAAACGACGACGTGATCGAGGTCGTCAGACTCCTTCATGACGCCATGGAAGCGCAGTTGCACTACCCCGCCAATTTCAATCGCGGCGCAAAAGCGTATTCGGTGCCACGCCAAACGCCTTGCGAAACGCATGGCTGAAATGAGAAAAGTCAGAAAATCCGAAGTCCAGCGCCGCCTCAGACACCGAGCGCACCTGGCCCCGCTCGATCGCTTCTCGGCTGGCATTCAGGCGCTCTTTCCAGATCTCTGCAACGGGGGTTTTTTGGTAGCGGGCGAAGGCCCGCGTAACGGTGCGGGTGGACACGTTGTGGGCTTTGGCGATGGCTTCAATCGACAGGTCCGGCTCGGTCAGGTGGCGTTGGATGTACTGCATGATGCGGCCGTAGAGGTCCATTTCCTGATGGCTGGTTTTCAGGTCCTGCAATTCCAGGCTGATCACAAGCAGATCAAGCACAGCACTTGAGTAACGATTGGAGATGCGCTCATCCTGCAGCGACGCAGGCGTGCTCGCGGCCTGGTGCAGCATTTCGCGCAAGGGCACGACACCTGGGCGCCGGTCGTCGAGGACCATCGCGGTGTACTCGGCAATACGCGGCAGGCGCTCGGTGAGCAACGCTCTGGGAATACGGATCAAGTGGTTTTCGGTACCACCCAGGCTAAAGCGAAACGCCTGGGTTGCGTCATAAAGAAACAAATTGCCCGTGGCCAGGTTGGCTTTTCTTGAGCCTTGCTCGATTTGCCCATGGCCCTTTCGAGCGAAACCCAACCATAAATCTTCAGCCGGGCCGCTGCGCAGGTGCTGTTCGGAACGCTCCCAGTAATGCAGCGGCGAAGACAGCGTACAAATGTCCAGCGCGCCGACTGTATTAAGGGTGAGCGAGCCATCAAAGCGGCTCTGGGACAAGGGTTTGCTATCGGCTGCCAGGCAATGGCGACAGACCACCTCTTTCCAATAATCAAACCGACGTGTTGCAGGGACGGCAAGGGTCGAATACTGAGTGTTCGGGTTCATGACGCTGACCTCGACAACGATGCAATAGGCGCGCGAGAAGTTGTAACGAGCGGCCGATTGTCAGCCATTGAAGCAATTAACACGCCAAATGCAGTGGCAGGCCGGCTGTAGCAACGGTAACTACGATGCGAAGCGAGCCGCTCTTGATCTTGATCTGCTTTTGATCTCAAGCGCCCC
>NZ_JASBQZ010000055.1:0-27239 GCF_029960685.1 Pseudomonas sp. AL10 | reverse complement strand
CAAAAGCAGATCAAGATCAAGAGCGGCTCGCTTCGCATCGTGGTTACCGTCGGCTGTCAGGCCGCCATCGCAAGCTCCCACATTTGGATCGTGGGGCGTCAGATAGATAGGTGAACGCTGCCAGACCACCTTCGCAGGCGAGCCCACTTGAGCGGTTATTGCTGAGTGAGTTGCGTCCACAACGCCGGTGCACCCGCAGCCTTGGCAATCGCCTCCAGCCGCGCCGCATGTTCGGCCAGGTCCTGCTCGCTGGCGCGGATGATCGGCGTCGGCTTGCGATCAGCCGGCAAGCGGCGGATTTCCGAAGGTCGGTTGCCCGAGCCCTCCGCCGAACCGCTGCCATCGGACGCATTACCGGCCAGGGACAGGCTGGTCTGCCCGCCGGTCATGGTCAGGTAAACGTCGGCTAGGATCTCGGAGTCGAGCAAGGCGCCGTGGAGTTCACGGCCGGAGTTGTCGACACCATAACGCTTGCACAAGGCGTCGAGGCTGTTGCGTTGGCCCGGATGACGCTCGCGGGCCATCATCAGGGTATCGAGGATCGTGCAGTGCTGGGAGATGTCCGCACGGTCGGTCTGCCCCATCAGGGCAAATTCGTTATTGATGAAGCCGATGTCAAACGCCGCGTTATGAATGATCAACTGGGCGCCGTTGATGAACTCGAAGAACTCATCGGCCACTTCGGCAAAGCGCGGCTTGCCCTTGAGGAACTCATCGGTGATACCGTGGACGCCAATCGCGCCCTCGTCACTGTCGCGGTCCGGTTGCAGGTAGACGTGGAAGTGGCGGCCGGTCAGGCGGCGCCCCATCAGTTCGACACAGCCGATTTCGATGATCCGGTGACCATCGGTCACCGGCATGCCGGTGGTTTCGGTATCGAGTACAACAGATCGGATGGCCATCAGGGTTCAGCTCTCAACGGTTCGGTACAGTTCAAGGGGCGGGATGTTAGCACGCTCTATAAGTGTGCGGACGAGCAACTCGCCCGCGCAACCCTGACCCTGTAAGCCGCAACGATCACTGGGTCTTTTTGATCAGGCCAAAATCCCGCAGGGCCACGTAGGGGTCCCAATACTCGCGCACCGACTGGATTTGCCCATCCTTGGCCATTCGCAAAATAGCGATGAAGCGCTGCTGGTAGGGCTTGTTAGTGGCGCGAATCACCCCATCGCTGCTGTACTCAAACACGTAGGTGCCCTTTTGGGTGGTCTGAAGCAAGGTCCAGGTCTTGGGATCGCTATACCTCAAGTTGCCCAACTGCTTGCTGAAGTTGGTGAAGTAATCGGTCATTTCCTGGCGCCCTTTATTGGCACGCTTAAAGCCCACATTCGGAAAATCATCGACCGGCGCATAGGCCAGTGCGTAAACGCCATCCTTCTGATAATACTTGGCCATTTCGGCTGGATGCTCCGACCAGCCATTCAGGCTACGCCAATAGAAATTCGCGACGTCAGCCGCGGTATACCCAGGTGCCAGATAGTAGAGACCGCCTCGCTCCTTGATGACGGGGGTAGCTTGAGCGTTGGTCCCGACGGAAAAAACCGCAGCCGCGACCCATGCACTCAGTGCCCACCTACGAAGAATCCCCATGCTTATTACCTCACGCTTACGAATGGCTTGAAGTCGATTACGGGGTAACCGACCGTTGAAGCCAGACTAACGAGCAGCTTCGCAGGACGCTTTACCTTGCCTGCTGTTGTGTTGACACATATTGCGCAATGTACGACGCCTAGGGGCGGCGCAACTGGCTGGCGGCCTGCCCCACGATGCGCCGGAACGCACGGGAAAACTGGCTGGCGCCGGCAAACCCGGTGTCCAGGGCAATGTCCAACAGGCTGCGGTCAGTGGTGGTAATCAAGTGCTTGGCCCGATTGACGCGACACAGCAAAAGGTACTGGTACGGTGACATACCGAACGAACGCCGGAAGACCCGAGAGAAATGATAAGGGCTGAGGTTGACGATGTTCGACAAGTCAGCCAGGCGGACTTCGTTGGCCAGGGATGCCTCGATATAGTCGATCAAACGCTGGCGCTGCACAGGCCCGAACTCACCAGTATTCACCGGCACAACCTCCGGCAGTTGTTGCAGCGCACGCACTTCCTGCATCAACAGCATCACCAGGGTTTCCAGGTACAGGGCATCGGTTTTGCCGCTACGCACGACCTGATCCAAGCGCTCCAGCAATCCCCGCAAAAAAGCATCATGGCAACTGATCAGCGGCTTGAGATCCGTTTGTACACGATAGGTCGGGCAGACTGCCGCCAATTGATCCTCATCAATCGACACCAGGGCATAGCCGACCCTGGCACGCTCACCCGTCCACCCTTCGAATAAGGCACCGGCCGGAATAAAATCGACGAACTGGTCCAGAGCCCTCGGCCCAGCCATGCGCAAGCCGTCGATGCTGACCTCGCCATCGCTGACCGAACCCTGCCGATACAGCGCAAACTGATGCTGCGCACGGCGCATTTCAAAGCGATGTGGGCGATGCGCCACCTGCACGCACTCAATCGCACCCCAAGGCGGCAACGTACGACGGATCATCTGTGAAATGCGTGGCGGCGTGTACGTCAGCCCTTGCGGCTCGCTCTCTACTGCTTCGTCAAGAAATGCCTGGACATCGGCATGAGGTAAAGAGGACATCCCGCACTCCCGTTAGCATTCAACCCGGTATTAATTAAATAATGGTGCCTTTCGTTTACCCATCAGGCCTGCCCGGCAGTATGCCGGACACCGCTGCCAAAGGTGCCCCTCAATGATTGAAGCTCGATACACGCCAGCGCTGCTATTGGCCAGCCTCCTGCTCGGTGGCTGTTCCACTGCGCAAGCTCCCGACATCGCAGGCCCCCAGCTGCCGCTGATCGTAGCCCATCGAGGTGGCACGGCGGACTTTCCGGAGAACACGCTACTGGCGATTCAGAACGCCTTGCACCATAACGTCGACATGCTGTGGCTGACCGTGCAACTGAGCCGTGACGACGTGCCCGTGTTGTACCGACCCGCCGACTTGAGTGCCAATACCCAGGGTAGCGGCGCGGTCGCAGAGAAAACCTGGGCGCAGTTGCAACAACTCAACGCTGGCTGGCAGTTCAAGCAAGCTGCAGCGGATGGCCGCGTGACCTTTCCTTATCGCACCCAGGCCGTAGCGTTGC
The DNA here is from genome assembly GCF_029960685.1 of Pseudomonas sp. AL10. Lineage (NCBI taxonomy): Bacteria > Pseudomonadati > Pseudomonadota > Gammaproteobacteria > Pseudomonadales > Pseudomonadaceae > Pseudomonas > Pseudomonas sp. AL10. The sequence goes on along the minus strand of NZ_JASBQZ010000055.1, from coordinate 24,086 downwards.
CCTCATTGCAGCAGGCATTGGCGGCGATTCCAGCCAACACCCCGATCATCCTCGACATGAAAGCACTGCCGGCTGCGCCCCAGGCCGCGGCTGTCGCCCGCGTATTGGAGCAGCACCACGCCTGGGACCGCGTGTGGATCTACTCCACCGACGTCAGCTACCAGCAAGCATTTGCCCAATATCCCAAGGCCCGCTTGTTCGAATCCCGCGACCAGACCCGTGAACGCCTGGCCAATGTCGCCCTGGCAAACAGTTGCAAACCGCCTCCGCAACCCGGCGGTTGGGTAGCATTCGAGTACCAGCGCACAGTGGATGTGGTGGAAACCTTCACCCTCGGCGAGGCCCGTTCAGCGGTGAATGCCAAGCTGTGGACGCCCCAGGCTGTCGACTGTTTCCGCGCCAACGGCGAGTCGAATATTCTGGCGATTGGGGTCAACAACGATGACGATTATCGCGCTGCTGCCTGCCTGAAGCTCGATGCGGTGCTGGTGGACTCGCCACGCAAGATGGCGGCAGTGAAGCAGCGGCTCGAACGGCCGCTGCGGTGTCGCTGATTCAGCTCTGCTTGTAGCCGCGCACTTCATCCACGCCACGGTTGGCCAATTGGTCGGCGCGCTCGTTGCCAGGGTGGCCAATGTGGCCGCGTACCCATTTCCAGGTGATGTCGTGACGGTTGCACTGCTCATCGAGCAATTGCCACAGGTCGGCGTTCTTGACCGGCTCCTTGGCCGCCGTCTTCCAGCCGCGTTTTTTCCAGTTGACCATCCACTCGTTGATGCCCTTCATCACATACTGCGAGTCGGTCACCAGGAGTACGTTGCAGCGCCGCTTGAGTTCTTCGAGGCCGCGAATGGCGCCCATCAGTTCCATGCGGTTATTGGTGGTATTGGCTTCGCCGCCCCACAGTTCCTTCTCCACGCCCTTGCACACCAGCAAAGCGCCCCAGCCGCCTGGGCCCGGGTTGCCTTTGCAGGCGCCATCGGTGAAGAGTTCTACGCTATCGGTCATCGGTTATTCGGCCTGAAATCAAAAAGAGGTTTTACGGTTCGCGTTGTTCGCGGTTGACCTTGGCCAACGGCATCGGCACGAGCTTGCCGATCGGCTCGCGGCGTACTTGTTGCACCGGTCGCAGCCCGACCACGATCTTGCGTGCAACCAATAAATAGAAGCCGCCACCCGACAGCTGCCAGGCCCCTGCGCGGCGTTCCCAACCGGCCAGGCGGCCCTGCCACTTGGCAGTCGCAAGCGGCGGACGATAGCACCCGAAGCGGCGTTTCTCCAGCGCAAAGCCCAGCAGGTTGAGCCAGTCACCCACCCGTGATGGCGCGATGCAACGCGCCTGACGCAACCCGTCATGGGCGAACACACGGCGCAGGCCCCAACTGCTCCAGGGGTTGATGCCGACAATCAGCAAATGGCCACCAGGGCGCACGCTGCTCGCCGCTTCGCGCAACAAACCGTGGGGTGACAGGCAGAAATCCAGGCCATGCTGCAACACCACCACATCGGCGGCGTGTTCGCTCAAGGGCCAGGCCTGTTCCTCGCAGACGATTTCCACCCCCGGCAACGGCGCGCCCAGGCGCACATTGCGTTGCACCTGCGGCGCCGAGGGCGGCGTGTCGGCTGACGGGCCGTAGTGCACCAGGTAGCCACCAAAGAACCGGCCCAGCTCGTCTTCGAGCATGCGCCGCTCTTCTTCCAGCAAAAACTGCCCAATCGGCCCGGACAACCATTCGCGGGCCGCGCTGATCAGGGCCAGCCACTCAGGATCGGCCTGGGCGAACGCTTTATCAGTCATTGCATTCTCCAACTCGCCTAGACGTTCTAAGATGCACCAATGTGTTCAGCTTGGCGAATCGAAGAATGATACAGATCAGTGCCCTACCCGCCTTCACCGACAACTACATCTGGTTGTTACAGGACCCCACCACCCAACGCTGCGCGGTGGTCGACCCCGGCGATGCCGCGCCCGTGCTGGCCTGGCTCAAGCAGAATGCGGCGTGGACCCTCAGCGACATCCTGGTCACCCACCATCACCATGATCATGTAGGCGGTGTCGAGCAACTGAAAACTGCCACCGGCGCCAAGGTCTACGGCCCGGCCAACGAAAAGATCCCGGCGCGGGATGTGGCCTTGCACGACAACGACCACATCAACGTGCTGGGCTGGGACTTCGACGTGTACGCCGTGCCAGGCCATACCCTCGGCCACATCGCCTTTTACCACCAAGGCGTGTTGCTGTGTGGCGATACCTTGTTTGCTGCCGGCTGCGGTCGCCTCTTCGAGGGAACGCCCGAACAGATGTACAGCTCCCTGGAACGCCTGGCCGCCCTGCCCGCCGATACGCAGGTGTACTGCACCCACGAGTACACACAAAGTAACCTCAAGTTTGCACAAGCCGTGGAACCGCACAACGCCGACATCGCCGAACGGGTGGAAAATGTCGCCCAACTCCGCGCCCGTGGCGAGATGACGCTGCCATCCAACCTGGCCCTGGAAAAACTTACTAACCCATTTTTGCGCACCGCTGAAACATCCGTTAAACAAAAAGCGGACGAACGGAACGGCCGCGACAACCGCTCTGGGGCCGAGGTGTTTGCTAGCTTGAGGGCTTGGAAAGATAAGTTCTAACCAGATGCAATCTGATACGTAATTTCTGAATGGTTGACCGGAACCAAAGCGCTTTCTAGAATCGCCCGACATTTTTGCCCGGAACTTACTTCCAGCCAATGTCGTCACCTATTCGTAAATCCATTTCTTCAGACGCATTGACCCGCCTGGCTCAAGCCGTGGCGGTGGCCGTTTCCGCAACTCTGGCGGGCTGCCAATCGACCCATTACGCTGCACAATCCACCGTGCAACCCAAACCGAATCTTGCTGCCAAGATCAAGCAAAAACCTATTTGGCTATCAGAGAAGCCCAGCCCCGAAGTGCCCCAGGATGTCTGGGAACGCATGCGTCGGGGCTTTCAATTGCAGGACGGTGTCGGCGTCAACCCGCGCATCGAGCAACAGCGCCTGTGGTTCGCCAGCAACCCCTCCTTTTTGGAGAATGCCGGCGAACGCGGCAGCCTCTACATTCATTACATCGTCGAACGCCTTGAAGAACGCAACATGCCCCTGGAGCTGGCGCTCCTGCCAGTGATTGAAAGTGCCTACAACCCAATGGCCTATTCGCGCAGCGATGCGGTCGGCTTGTGGCAGTTCATTCCCTCCACCGGGCGCTACTTCAACCTGCGCCAGACCCGCGCCTACGACGGCCGCCGCGACATCACCGCCTCCACCACCGCCGCCCTGGACTATCTGACGCGTCTGCATGACATGTTCAACGGCGACTGGCTGCTGGCCCTGGCGGCCTATAACGCCGGCGAAGGCACGGTCAGCCGGGCAATCGAGCGCAACGAGAAGCTCGGCCTGCCCACCGACTACTGGAACCTGCCCCTGCCTCAGGAAACCAAGGACTATGTGCCCAAGTTCCTGGCCTTGTCCCAGGTGGTACTGGCGCCCGAAGCCTACGGCGTCAACCTGAACCCGATTGCCAACACGCCGTACTTCGAAGTGGTTGAAGTCAAGCAAAGCATGGACCTGTCACGGGTTGCCGCGCTGGCCGAGATCGACGAAGACGAACTGTTCCAGCTCAACCCGGCGTTGAAACAACGCACCACCCTGGACGGCCCCCAGCATCTGCTGGTACCGACCTCCAAGGCCCAACTGCTGACCAGCACCCTTTCGACGATGAAGCCGGAAGAATTGCTGAGCATGCGCCCGAAAAAGCCGGTGTTCGACGAAGTCGAGACCAAGGCCGTTGCAGGGCGCACCCGCAGCTACAAGGTACGCAGTGGCGACAACCTCACGCTTATTGCCAAGGCCAACAAGGTCGATGTGCATGACCTGCAGCGCTGGAACAAGCTCAACGGCCAGGCTCTCAAGGTCGGCCAGACCCTGGTGATGCAGGACACGCGCAAAGTTGCGGCGAAAAAACCGGTGCAGTACAAGGTCAAGAAAGGTGACTCGCTGTACATGGTGGCCAAGCGCTTCAACGTCGAGATGCAACATCTCAAGCGTTGGAACCCGCGCACCGGCCAGGCACTGAAGCCAGGCCAGATGCTGGTGGTTTCCGGGCCAAGATAAATCAATGTAGGAGCTGGCTTGCCTGCGATGCAGACACCTCGGTGTATGTCCCAGGCACCGAGTCGATGCTATCGCAGGCAAGCCAGCTCCCACATTTGACCTTCATACCGCCCAATAGCTCGCAGTCCGCAACATGGCCTTCCCGACAGCCTTTTTCCAACCGGAACAAGCTGTTACTGTACCGATCATAAAGCCCAAGCCGCCCGGATCGGATCTCTGACTTGAAGCGTCCCCTCCTTCTACTAATAAGCCTGGCCTTGAGCTTTGCGGCGAACGCGACGATCACCGAGAGCCACGGTTATGCGCAGTTCGGCACACTCAAGTACCCGGCCAAATTCACCCATTACGATTGGGTAAACCCTGCAGCGCCCAAAGGCGGGACATTGCGGGTGATGGCATTTGGCACCTTCGATACGCTCAACCCCTACACCTTCAAGGGTTCAAGCCCGGTTTCCACCGCCAACTTCCTGCAGTACGGCGTCAACGAGCTCAATGAACCCTTGATGGTGGGCACCGGGCAATACGCGCCGTCCGGAGATGAACCCACCTCCAGTTATGGCCTGATCGCCCAGTCGGTGGAATACAGCGAAGACCGCAGTTGGGTGGTATTCAACCTGCGCCCCGAAGCGCGCTTTCACGACGGCAAGCCGATCACCGCCGATGACGTAGCGTTCTCCTATCGCACCCTGCTGACCGAAGGCCACCCGCAGTACCGCACCAACCTGCAGGAAGTGGCCCGGGTCGACATTCTCAACCCTCACCGTATCCGCTTTGTGTTCAAGCGCGCCGGCAACCCCTTGCTGATCCTGCGCCTGGGCGAGTTGCCGGTGCTGCCCCAGCACTATTGGAAAAACCGTGACTTCAAGGCCACCACCTTCGAGCCGCCCCTGGGCAGTGGGCCTTATCGCATCACCAAGGTTGCGCCTGGGCGGCAACTGGTGTTTGAACGGGTCAAGGATTACTGGGGCAAAGACCTGCCGGTCAACCAGGGTTTCTATAACTACGACAAGGTCGAAGTGGAGTTCTATCGCGACAGTGACGTGGCCTTTGAAGCCTTCAAGGCCGGTGAATTCGATATTTATATCGAGCATCAGGCCAAAAACTGGGCCACAGGCTACACCTTCCCGGCGGTCAACCGCGGCGATGTGATCAAGGCGCAGATCGCCCATCAGATCCCCACTCAAAGCCAGGGCCTGTTCATGAATACCCGGCGACCGGCGTTCAGCCAGGCCAAGGTGCGCGAAGCCCTGGGGTTGATGTTCGATTTTGAATGGACCAACCGCACGCTGTTCAGCAGCGCCTATAAGCGTTCGGTGAGCTATTACCCCAACAGTGAATTCTCGGCCACCGGCCTGCCCGTGGGCCATGAGTGGTTGATGCTCTCGCCCTACCGCGACCAACTGCCGGCCGCGCTGTTTACCCAGCCGTTCAACCTGCCGCACACCGACGGCCGCGGCATCCCCCGCGAAACCCTGCGCCAGGCCCTGGCCCTGCTCGGCGAGGCCGGCTGGAAACTGTCGGGGCAGCGCCTACTGGATAAGGACGGGCAACCGCTGCGTCTGGAAATCCTGCTGGTCAACCCGAACCTTGAGCGCATCCTGCAACCTTATGTCGAAAATCTGACCCGCATCGGCATCGACGCCCGCTTGCGCACCGTTGACCGCGCACAGTACAAACAGCGCCTCGATCAATTCGATTTCGACATGATTCTGATGACCCTCAACCAGACCTTGAGCCCCGGTCTTGAGCAGTGGCAGTACTTCCACTCCAGCCAGGCCGCAATCAAGGGCAGCAAGAATTACGCCGGTATCGCCAACCCGGTGGTCGACCACCTGCTGGACCAACTGCTGGCGGCGCAGACCCGCGAAGAACAACTGGCCGCCGGCCGCGCCCTGGACCGGGTGCTGCTGTGGCAGCACTACAGCATTCCCAACTGGTACCTCAACTATCATCGCCTGGCGTACCGCAACCGGTTCGCCTTTGTCACCACGCCGCCCTATAGCCTGGGCCTGAGCGCGTGGTGGCTGAAAGCTTCGGAGAAAGCCCAATGATGTCCTTGCGTACTACCCTGCTCGCCAGCCTGTTGCTGTGCACCGCGGCGCACGCCGCGCCACAACATGCGCTGACCCTCTACAACGAGCCCCCCAAGTACCCCGCCGACTTCAAGCATTTTGACTACGTAAACCCCGACGCCCCCAAGGGCGGCACCTTCCGCGAATCGGCCATGGGCGGCTTCGACAGCCTCAACCCCTACATCAGCAAGGGCGTGCCGGCGGATAACCTGCCGCTGATCTACGACACCCTGGCCATGCAGAGCCTGGACGAACCCATCACCGAATACGGCCTGGTGGCCGGCAAGATCGAAAAAGCCCCGGACAACAGCTGGGTGCGCTTCTACCTGCGCCCCGAAGCGCGCTTCCATGACGGCCACCCGATCCGCGCTGAAGACGTGGTGTTCACCTTCCAGACCCTGATCAAGGAAGGCAACCCGCTGTACCGCAACTACTACGCCGACGTCGATGAGGTGGTGGCCGAAGACCCGTTGCGTGTGCTCTTCAAGTTCAAGCGCACCAACAACCGCGAGTTGCCGCTGATCCTGGGGCAGTTGCCAGTGCTGCCCAAACACTGGTGGGCGAGCCGGGATTTTTCCAAGGGCAACCTGGAAATCCCTCTGGGCAGCGGGCCTTACCAGGTGGCCGAGGTCAAGCCAGGCCGTATGATTCGCTACGAGCGGGTCAAGGATTATTGGGCCAAGGACCTGCCGGTCAATAAGGGCTTCTACAACTTCGATACCCGCATCACCGATTACTACCGCGACAGCACCGTCTCCCTGGAAGCCTTGAAGGCCGGGCAGTTCGACTACTGGCTGGAGTTCAGCGCCAAGAACTGGGCCAATGCCTACAACATTCCAGCGGTGAAAGAAGGCCGCTTGATCAAGGAAGAAATCCCCAACGGCAACCCCACTGGCATGCAGGGTTTTGTGTTCAACATGCGCAAGCCGATGTTCCAAGACGTGCGGGTGCGCAAGGCCATCAGCCTGTTGCTGGATTTCGAATGGAGCAACAAGCAGTTGTTCAACGGTGCCTACACCCGCACCCGCAGCTATTTCGAAAACTCGGAAATGGCCGCCACCGGCCTACCCGGCCCGGATGAACTGGCGATCCTTGAGCCGCTGCGTGACAAGATCCCTGGCGAAGTCTTCACCCAGGCCTTCGAACCGTCCCACACCGACGGCAGCGGCATGATCCGCACCCAACAGCGCGAGGCCTACCAACTGCTGCAAGAGGCAGGCTGGAAGATTGTTGACGACAAAATGGTCGACAGCACCGGCAAGCCCGTGACCATCGAGTTCATGCTGGCCCAGACCGAGTTCGAGCGCATCCTCCTGCCGTTCAAGCGCAACCTGGCAGACCTGGGCATCGACCTGGTAATTCGTCGCGTGGACGTCTCACAGTTCGTCAACCGCCTGCGCTCGCGCGACTTCGACATGCTGGTGGGCAGCTTCCCGCAATCCACCTCGCCGGGTAACGAGCAGCGCGAGTTCTGGAAATCCTCCAGCGCCGACAAGCCCGGCAGCCGCAACTACATGGGCCTCAAGGACCCCGCCGTCGACCAGTTGGTGGAGGAGTTGATCGACGCCGGTTCGCGCCAAAGTCTGATCGCCCACGCCAGGGCGCTGGATCGTGTGCTGCAGTTTGGTTACTACGTGATTCCCAACTGGCACATCAAGACCTTCCGCGTCGCGTACTGGGACCACCTGGGCCACCCCAAGGTCTCGCCACGCTACGACGTCGGCACCGCGACCTGGTGGGCTAAACCCGACGTCAAACCAGCGGTATCCCTCGACACCACACAGAACGCCGATGCGGCGAGCGGAGGCAATTGAATGCTGGCCTATATTGCTCGCCGCCTGTTGCTGATCATCCCCACACTGTTCGGGATCTTGCTGATCAACTTCGTCATCATCCAGGCCGCGCCCGGCGGCCCGGTGGAGCAAATGATCGCCAAGCTCGAAGGCTTCGACGGCGCCACCAGCCGCATTGCCGGCGGCGGAGCCGAAGTCGCGGTGGCCGGCTCCAGCTACCGTGGCGCCCAGGGCCTGGACCCGACGCTGATCAAGGAAATCGAAAAGATGTACGGCTTCGACAAGTCGGCGCCGGAACGCTTGTGGATCATGGTCAAGAACTACGCCCAGCTGGATTTCGGTGACAGCTTTTTCCGCGACGCCAAGGTCATCGACCTGATCAAGGAGAAGATGCCGGTGTCCATTTCCCTGGGGTTATGGAGCACCCTGATCATGTACCTGGTGTCCATCCCCCTGGGGATCGCCAAGGCCACGCGCCACGGCAGCCATTTCGATGTGTGGACCAGCTCGGCGATCATCGTCGGCTATGCGATACCGGCGTTCCTGTTTGCGATCTTGCTGATCGTGGTGTTTGCCGGTGGCAGTTATTTCGACTGGTTCCCATTGCGCGGGCTCACGTCCAACAACTTCGACGAGTTGAGCTGGGGCGGCAAGATCCTCGATTACTTCTGGCACCTGGCGCTGCCCGTCACCGCCCTGGTGATCGGCAACTTCGCGACCATGACCCTGCTGACCAAGAACAGTTTTCTCGACGAGATCAACAAGCAGTACGTGGTCACCGCCAAGGCCAAGGGCCTGACCAATCGCCGTGTGCTGTATGGCCACGTGTTCCGCAACGCCATGCTGCTGGTGATCGCCGGTTTCCCTTCGGCCTTCATTGGCATCTTCTTTACCGGCTCGTTGCTGGTGGAAGTGATCTTCTCCCTCGACGGCCTGGGCCTGATGAGCTTTGAAGCGGCGATCAACCGTGACTACCCGGTGGTGTTCGGCACGCTGTTTATCTTCACCCTGCTGGGGCTGATCGTGAAACTGATCGGCGACCTCACCTACACCCTGGTCGATCCGCGTATCGACTTTGCCAGCCGGGAGCATTGAGATGAACCTGTCCCCCCTCAATCGCCGCCGGTTCGAGCGGTTCAAGGCCAACAAGCGTGGCTGGTGGTCGCTGTGGCTGTTCCTGGTGCTGTTCGTGCTGAGCCTGGGCGCCGAGTTGATCGCCAACGACAAGCCCCTGGCGGTGCACTTCGACGGCGGTTGGTACTTCCCGGCGCTCAAGCGCTACCCGGAGACCACCTTCGGCGGTGAATTCCCGTTGGAAGCCAACTACAAGAGCCCCTACATCCAGGAACTGCTCAAGGCCAAGGACGCCTGGACCTTGTGGGCGCCGATTCCATTCAGCTACCAGAGCATCAATTACGACCTGAAAGTCCCGGCCCCGGCGCCGCCGTCCTCGGTCAACCTGCTGGGCACCGATGACCAGGGGCGCGATGTGCTCGCGCGGGTGATCTACGGCTTTCGCGTGTCGGTGCTCTTCGCCCTGACCCTGACCGTACTCAGCTCGGTCATCGGCGTGATTGCCGGCGCCTTGCAGGGTTTTTATGGCGGCTGGGTCGACCTGGCCGGGCAACGTTTCCTGGAAATCTGGTCCGGCTTGCCGGTGCTCTACCTGCTGATCATCCTGGCCAGCTTCGTGCAACCCAACTTCTGGTGGTTGCTGGGGATCATGCTGCTGTTTTCCTGGATGAGCCTGGTGGATGTGGTGCGCGCCGAGTTCCTGCGCGGGCGCAACCTGGAGTACGTGCGCGCGGCGCGGGCGTTGGGCATGCAGAACGGCACGATCATGTTCCGTCACATCCTGCCCAATGCGATGGTTTCGACCATGACCTTCCTGCCCTTCATCCTCACCGGCGCCATTGGCACCCTCACCGCCCTGGATTTTCTCGGCTTCGGGCTGCCGGCAGGTTCGCCGTCGCTGGGTGAGCTGGTGGCCCAGGGCAAGTCCAACCTGCAAGCGCCGTGGCTGGGCATGAGCGCTTTCGCGGTGCTGGCGATCATGTTGAGCCTGCTGGTGTTTATCGGCGAGTCCGCTCGCGATGCGTTCGACCCGAGGAAATGAGATGAATCCGGACAATCTGATCGAAATCCGCGACCTCAGTGTCGAGTTCGTCACCGGCGAGCATCATCACCGGGTGGTCAACCACGTGAGCTTCGACATCAAGCGCGGCGAAACCCTGGCGCTGGTGGGCGAAAGCGGTTCGGGTAAATCGGTCACCGCCCATTCGATTCTGCGCCTGCTGCCCTACCCTCTGGCAAGGCATCCGTCTGGCACCATCGAATATTCAGGGCAAGACCTGCTGACGCTCAAAGAGAAGACCCTACGGCATATACGCGGCAATCGTATTGCGATGATCTTCCAGGAGCCGATGACCTCGTTGAACCCGCTGCACTCCATCGAAAAACAGATCAACGAAGTGCTCGGGCTGCACAAGGGCCTGACCGGCAAGGTCGCCACCCAGCGCACGTTGGAGTTGCTGGAACTGGTGGGCATCCCCGAGCCCCACAAACGCCTCAAGGCGTTGCCCCACGAGCTGTCCGGCGGCCAGCGCCAGCGGGTGATGATCGCCATGGCATTGGCCAACGAGCCTGAGCTGTTGATCGCCGACGAGCCGACCACCGCCCTCGACGTCACCGTGCAGTTGAAGATTCTGGAATTGCTCAAGGAGTTGCAGGCGCGGCTGGGCATGGCGCTGTTGCTGATCAGCCACGACCTCAACCTGGTACGGCGTATCGCCCACCGCGTTTGCGTGATGCAGCAAGGTTGCATTGTGGAGCAGGCCGATTGCGAGACGCTGTTCCAGTCGCCCCAGCATCCCTACACCCAGGAACTGCTCGCGGCGGAGCCCAGTGGCGGTCCCGCCAATAATGAGGTCGGCCCACCGCTGCTGGAGGTGGACGACCTGAAAGTCTGGTTTCCGATCAAGAAAGGCTTTTTGCGCAACACCGTGGATTACGTCAAGGCCGTGGACGGCATCAATTTCAGCCTGCCCCAGGGGCAAACCCTGGGCATCGTGGGTGAAAGTGGCTCGGGCAAATCCACCCTGGGCCTGGCGATTTTGCGCCTGATCGGCAGCCAGGGCGGAATTCGCTTCGAAGGCCAGCAACTGGACCGCCTCAGCCAACAGCAGGTGCGCCCGTTGCGCCGGGAAATGCAGGTGGTGTTCCAGGACCCGTTCGGCAGTTTGAGCCCGCGCATGTGCGTCAGCGAAATCGTCGGCGAGGGCTTGCGCATCCACAAGATGGGCACGCCCGCCGAACAGGAAGCGGCGATTATCGCGGCGCTCAAGGAAGTGGGCCTGGACCCCGAATCCCGGCATCGCTACCCCCATGAATTCTCCGGCGGCCAGCGCCAACGCATCGCCATCGCCCGAGCGCTGGTGCTCAAGCCACGCCTGATCCTGCTGGACGAACCCACCTCGGCCCTGGACCGCACGGTACAACGCCAGGTGGTTGAGTTGCTGCGCGGCTTGCAGGCCAAGTACAACCTGACCTACCTGTTTATCAGCCATGACCTGGCGGTGGTCAAGGCGCTGAGTCACCAATTGATGGTGGTCAAGCAAGGCCAGGTGGTGGAGCAAGGCGATGCCCAGGCTATTTTTGCTGACCCGCAGCACGCGTATACCCGGCAGTTGCTCAAGGCAGCCTTTCTCGTACCTGCCTGACAAAAGGCCAGCCCCTCGCGGTGCTGGCTGATACAAGCCACGGCCTTGCAGGAAACCCCTGCTACGAAGGTGCCGACCGCCACTGTCAACATCCGGCTTTACCCTCAAAACCGGAACCGTACTCATGGAAGACTTTCACGCCCTCGCCCTGACCTGGGATACCGCCCTGCCGGTCACGCTCAAACCTACGAGCACCTTTGTAAGTGAGCGCCAGGCCTTGCTTACGGAGGGTGACCGCAATCTGATCGAGCAACTGACCAGCCTGCTTTGCGCCCCCGCGAGCCAGGCCCTGGCAGCCCCCATACACCCCATACCGATTGCCCCCGGGTCATTGCTGGGTCAATGGAGCGCAGCCTTCGGCAAATCCATCAACGCCAAGGGGTTCAGGGCCTGGGCCGACGCTCAGGGCATTACCCCCAAGAGCCTGCGGGTCCAGAACAGCACCCTGAGCGCCACCGTGGGCAACCAACCCAAAACCTTCAAGATGGCCGACGCGTCCGGCTGGTGGGCCCACGCCAACCCGATTATTTTTATCAGCCAACTAATCGACCCGATGGGGCTGGGTTTGCCGCTGATCGACCCGCAGCCGCAGGCAATCACCCTGACCTGGCCGTTGAACCTGGTACTGGCCTTCCATGGCTTTCCGATGCCCGCCAATCACCTACAGGCCCAGACAATTGTCGAAGAACTCAGGACCCTGGGCCGTTTTCCAGGCTTTGACGATAATGGGCGCAGCAAGTCAATGATCTACGCTGAGTTGACCGAGCAGTCCCAGGACAGCCAGCAACTGGCCGATGCTCTGGCTCTGATTACCCTGGACAGCGAGGCCTATTCGCCTCTGGACATTTATCGCACGCGCCTGCAACTGACGTCCGATTCGCGACTGGCCAGGACCTTGAAACAAGCAGCGAGCCTGCTGCAGGCGATCATGGATGAAAACGATCTGGGCACGAACACGCAAGCAACAACCGGCGTTTACTTCAACTTCCAGCTCCAGCAACTGGCGGTGCCCCACATTGACAATGAGCAAGAGTGGAGCTTCCTTGACCCGGCCAATCACGATGCCCGCTGGGACACGCTGGTGTCGTTGAGCAAACAGTTGGGGCTGGATCTTTATCTCAATCATAGCCTCAGCGTGGCTGCGGCATTGCAGGCCTACGCCATCGAGCGCCCCTGGAGCGTCTCGGCCATCAACGCCCTTGTCGGGCGCTTGCGCCAAGTGCCCAAACCGGCAGTACCGGTGGTACTCAACGCCAGGCGCTCCTTTGCCGAGCTGTACCGTTATCAACACTATGTCGGCGTGTTGAACGACCGTCATACGTTGCACACTGCACTGGCGAAGGCCATCGACGATGGCGCGATGCTAAGTCCCGACGGCCTTGACAGGTTGATCAGCGCCGATCCGGACGCCCTCGAGGCCACCGTCAAAAAAGCCTACGGGCAATTAACTGTCCTGACCGACGACTCAGCCTTCCTGGCCCTGCGCGTTAGCGAGCGCATCGATCCCTCCAGCCACATGATACTGAGCGCCACCGGCAGCCTTAGCGCCTGCGACCTGGACGGCAAATGGGTATCACTGACCGATGCCGTACTGGAACAACCCAGGCTGGCGACGCTGTTACGCCAACTTCAGGATTTGGCAGCCAAGACCGGTGGCTATCTGCGCACCGACAACACGGTGACCCTCGCCCAGGCGTTGAAGCTTTACCACTTCAGTTTGCCCCGCACATTGGAAGAAGCGCTCGTCACGTTACAGCGCCTGGAAGTCATCCAGCCCCTGTCAGTCAGCGATCGTGCCTGGTGGCGTGCTCTCAAACCGTCGACCGGCTGGCAGGCGACGGCGTGGCAGCTGTCGACGTCGGAACGCCAACAAGTCTTGACCATCAGCGACGCATTCATGACGGACAAGGACGGTCTGCTGTTTGAAGTGCTTGGCGGGGTCGACCTGGCCGGCAAGTCCGTCGCCGACGTGCACGCAGAAGCAGACTTTCTCCTGATGCGCGTGCTGGCGTCCTCCTTGGCGCAACAACTGGGTGAACGCCTGTCAAACGCCCTGCACTGGCACGGCGGGCATGCCGGTGAAAGCACCGAGAGCGGCAGTCGCAACGCACTGATCCTGGCCGCGTTGATTTTGAGCCTTGATCCCGAGCCGCACGTGCATCCCACCCGTATCAACTCCATCGACTGGCAGGATGATTACCACTGGGGCGAATCCGCATCTTTCACCCGCCACCAGATCGAAGCCAGCCTGCACGGGCTCAACGCACCGGTCGCAGCCTTGGCCACCCACCTGCTGCTCTGCGGAAAAAGCCCACACTTGCTGGTTCGCGACATTCCCGAATCCACCCCTTGCCAGAGCTCCCAGGCCTGGGTGCTGTTCCGCCAGTACGTAAGCTATATGGAAAAGGTCGTGCAAGGGTCGTCTCGTCAGTTGAGCTATCAGCAGATCATGAGCCTGGCCTACCTACCCCCCGAGGGGACGTGGAAAAACTTCCTGGAGAGTCACGAAGCAGCCGGCCCCGTCCTGGACTGGGCCGAGGCCAATGGCGTACTGGGCACCCAGGCACGTACCGGTTCCCTGGCGTTGAACACCGCACGCCAAGCGCTCAATTTTCAACGTGCACGCCTGGCGTCAACCCTGCGAACATTTGCCCAGCCCATCGTCACTTTGCGCCAGACCGCCCTGCAGGATCTGCGCAAGGTCTACCCCGGCAACCCCCTGCTCGAAACACCCCTGTTGATGTGGCTGCCGGAAAACTCGCCGTTTTCAGAAGAGGGTCGTTTCGAGGATGTACATACCGGCCCCAAGTATTCGTTCGTCGACTTGCACATGGCTGGCAGCCTGGACGCCGCCTCAAATCGCTGGCACTCCTCGAACCCGGCGATCAAATACCGGGAAATGGCCAAGCGCTTTCATCTGCTGGGGCAGATCAACAGCGTATTTTCCACCGCCTTTGACAAGAAGCTGCAGCAGTTGAAGGCCGCTTACGGGGAATCCATTCGTTATTGGCTGTCGCACCTGACCTTACCGCGGCGTGAAGCCATGGAATACGGCAATGTGCAGTTTTTCAGCGTGAGTCGACGGGGGCCGCGCGACTCTACCGAGGTGGGTCGATTGGCTGTGCTGGTGTATGTCGCATATTTCACTGAGCGGTACTTCTATGAATGCTTCCCCAGGCAGATGCTGATTCGCCCAAGACGCGAGCTGAACTACACCCAGGTCATGCGAGCCGTCGACACTGCCACTCACCAAGCCTGGATGCGCTTCGACTGGCAGGCATATGCACACGGAACGCCGCCGGCCAAGGTCGCTCTGACGGCTGTTGATACCAGCCTGGTGCTCAACATGCTCGACCATAAGCTGCCCAGCGCAGACAGCATTCCCGCGCCAGACAGCCTGGGCCGACGCGTCCCCCGCACCTTGGACTCACCACGCAGCTACGCCCTGACGAAGATTATTGTCGAACAGCACTTGTTGCACGACAGCTTGGCTTTGAGCCAGCAAGCCAAGTTGCCGATTAGCCTGCAGGCAGCTGCCAACGGCAGTGACCCCTGGGCCGACTATCTGCGCGACCTGGCGCTCGAACCTCAGGAGGCTTGAACAATCGCGTTTTTTATATAACGCTGCTGGCCTGCTCATTCGATTACCTTCCGGGAGCGCCCGTCCATGACCGCCGTTACAGCACCGTTTTTCTGGCGCGACGAACGCCTGCCGTTCATCGAGGCGCGCACCATTGCCGACGGGCGCAAGGTCACGTATACCCGGCATGCCCACGAGCACTTTTCCATCGGTGCGATCACCACCGGCTGCAGCTATTACCACTACGGCGCGCGCACCTTCGAAATCAGCGCCGGCACCGTGGTGCTGATGAACCCCGGCGATGTGCATGCCTGCAACCCCATCCATGACCAGCCCTGGTCCTATTACATGCTGTACCTCGACACGCCCTGGCTGACCGACCTGCAATACCAACTGGGGTTCAGTACCGACCAGGGCTACCGGCCATTCGACACGCCCCATACCCGCGACACTGCGCTGTACCACGGTTTGCTCGAACTGTACCGCACGCTAGTGGATGATCAGGCCGAACTGCTGCAAAAGCAGAGCACGCTGGTGAGTTACTTCACCGACGTGCAACAGCGCCTGAACCCTTCGCTGACGCCGGTACGCGAGGTCAACCATAAGCTGGAACGCGCCGCCGACTACATTCGTGCCTACTGCACACAGGCCTTGAAACTCGAAGACATCTGCCAGGCCGCCGACCTGTCGCCGTCTTACCTGATCCGCGCGTTCAAGCGGTATTATGGCTTGACGCCCCACGCTTTCATGGTCAACCGGCGCATCCAGTTCGCCCGCAGCCAACTGCGCAATGGCGCGCTGATTGCCGACGTCGCCCTGGCCGCGGGCTTTGCCGACCAGGCGCACTTCCAGCGCACCTTCAAACAACATTTTGCGGCCACGCCGGGGCAGTACCGCGAGAACCTCAAGCCATCAGCAAATAACCCACACTGGCCGCCAGCAACGCGGCCATTGAGCGGTTGAACAGGCGCACACCCTTCGGGTTGTTCAAATAGCGGCGCAAAAACGTCCCCGCATACGCCCAGCACGCCACCGAGAGGTAGCAGATCACCAGGTAAAGCGCGGCAAACAACCACACCTGCGCCGCATCGCCGTCAGCCACAAACAACCCCATGCCTGCCACACACGCCAGCCAGGCTTTCGGGTTGAGCCACTGCATGATCGCGCCATACAGCATCGACGGCGCGGTGTGGGCACCGTCAGCGTCCAGGCGGCCATCGTCCACCGCCAGCTTCCACGCCATATACAACAAGAACGCGACCCCGCCCCAGCGGATCAATTGGATCAGGATCGGCCAACGCACCAGCACTTCATGCAGCCCCAGGCCGATCAGTACCAACAACAAGGTGAAACCTACGGCAGCGCCCAACACATGTTTCTGGCTGGCGACAAAACCGAAACGCGCGCCGGCACTTAACGCGACCACATTGACAGGCCCGGGAGTGATGGACGTGGCCAGGGCAAAAGCGGCCATGGAGAGAATCAAGCTCATTACAATTCCTTGTGTGATGCCAACGATGTTGAGATCACGGTAACGCGCACAAAGACGAGAGGTATTGAAGAAAATGCCCCTTAGTCTTTCAGAACGAGCGAGGATCGTGGATATCAGGTAGATAGGTGTCGGCTTTGATGCCGCCATCGCAGGCAAGCCAGCTCCACAGTTGGCTGGCCTTCTTCTCTTCTGCATCCGATATTTATGCTCACTTCCCAACTTAATAATATTTTATTAATAACTCCCTGCCCCCTAACTTGACGTCATGCCCAAGCTGAATCCAACTGCATTACGCAAGGATAGAGACATGACTGTAGCAATAACAAAAATAGACACGCTGGTGGTTGGCGCAGGTCAAGCTGGCGTGGCCATGAGCGAGCATTTGAGCAAGCAAGGCGTGCCGCACCTGGTGTTGGAGCGCAGCCGCATCGCCGAGCGCTGGCGCACCGGGCGTTGGGACTCGCTGGTCGCCAACGGCCCAGCCTGGCATGACCGCTTCCCCGGCCTGGAATTCGATGACGTCCCCGCCGATGGCTTCGCGCCCAAAGAGCGCGTCGCTGATTACTTCGAAGCCTATGCCCGTAAATTCAATGCGCCGATCCGCACCGGCGTGGACGTCACCTCAGTGGTCCGCAACATCGGCCGCCCCGGCTTTACCGTGCACACCAGCGAAGGCGTGATCGAAGCCAACCGCGTGGTGGCCGCCACCGGGCCATTTCAGAAGCCGGTGATTCCTGGCATAGCGCCCAAAAACACCGTGCTGCACCAGATCCACTCCGCCGACTATCGCAACCCTGGGCAACTGCCCGCGGGCGCTGTATTGGTGGTGGGCGCTGGCTCGTCCGGGGTGCAAATTGCGGACGAATTGCAGCGCTCCGGCCGCCAGGTGTACCTGTCGGTTGGCGCCCATGACCGCCCGCCTCGCGCCTATCGCAACCGCGATTTCTGCTGGTGGCTGGGCGTATTGGGCGAGTGGGACCAGGCGGCGATGAAACCCGGCCGCGAGCACGTCACCATTGCCGTGAGCGGCGCCCACGGCGGCAAGACCATCGACTTTCGCGAGCTGGCCCAGCAAGGCATGACCCTGGTCGGCCTGACCCACGCTTTCAACGGCACGGTGGCAACGTTCCAACCCAACCTGGTGGAAAACCTGGCGCGCGGTGATGAAAACTACCTGGCCTTGCTGGATGCGGCCGACGCCTATATCGAGCGCAACGGCCTCGACCTGCCCCTGGAGCCCGAGGCACGTCGCGTGTTCCCTGACGCTGAATGCATCAAGCAGCCGATCCTGGAGCTGGACCTGGCGGAGGCTGGCATCACTTCGATCATCTGGGCCACCGGATTTGCCGTTGACTACAGCTGGTTGCAGGTAGACGCCTTCGACGCCGCCGGCAAGCCGCAACACCAGCGCGGTGTCTCCAGCGAAGCGGGCATCTACTTCCTCGGTTTGCCGTGGCAATCGCGGCGTGGCTCGTCGTTTATCTGGGGCGTGTGGCACGACGCCAAATACGTGGCCGACCATATCACCATCCAGCGTCAGTACCTTGAGTACCGCGAAGCCGCCCCGGTTGCCCGCCAGTCCCCTGTCAGCGCCTGATCATTTTCCCAGGAGTTTTTTTGATGCCTACCCACACTCGCATTCGCATGTTCAACACCAAAGCAACCTATCCCAACCAGAGCCTGGACAACGACCTATGCCAGGCCGTGCGCGCCGGCAACACCGTGTACGTACGCGGCCAGGTGGGCACTGATTTCGACGGCAACCTGATCGGCCTCGGCGACCCACGGGCCCAGGCCGAGCAGGCGATGAAGAACGTCAAGCAACTGCTGGAAGAAGCCGGCAGCGACCTCAGCCATATCGTCAAGACCACCACCTATTTGATCGACCCACGCTACCGCGAGCCGGTGTACCAGGAAGTCGGCAAGTGGCTCAAGGGCGTGTTCCCGATTTCCACCGGGCTGGTGGTTTCGGCCCTGGGCCAGCCGCAGTGGCTGATGGAAATTGATGTGATCGCGGTTATTCCAGAGTAAGGAGGCTAGCCATGACCTTTTCCATCGTCGGCCGTTGTGCAGAGACCGGCCAACTGGGCATTGCCATCAGCTCATCGAGCATCGCCGTGGGCGCCCGCTGCCCGTGGCTGCGGCCTGGTGTGGGCGCCGTGTCGACCCAGAACATCACCTTGCCGGCTCTCGGCCCGGACGTCCTCGACGGGCTGGAACAGGGCCTGGCTCCCGCCGCCGCCGTCGACAAAGCGCTCACCCGCAACGGCTACAGCCAGTACCGGCAACTCACGGCAATTGACCATCTGGGCCGCAGCGTGCATTTCAGCGGCAGCCAGACCCTGGGTACCCATCACGCGGTGTCGGGCGAGCAATGCGTGGCGGCGGGCAATATGCTCGCCGCCCCTGAAGTGATCACCGCGATGGTCACGGCTTTCGAACAGGGCGAAGGCCAGCTCGCAGACCGCCTGCTGGCGGCCATGCACGCCGCCATCGCTGCCGGTGGCGAAGCCGGCCCGGTGCACTCCGCCGCGCTGGTGGTGGTGGGCGAGTTGACGTGGCCGATCATCAACTTGCGCGTGGATTGGGCCGACGATGCGCCGATTGGCGAATTGCAAAAACTCTGGGACGCCTACCGCCCACAGGTGCAGGACTATATCGATCGCGCCCTCGCCCCCGACCGCTCCCCCGGCTACGGCGTGGCCGGAGACGACCGATGAGCCGCAGCCGCGAACTGCTGGAAACCCTGGTGGGCTTCGACACCACCAGCCGCGAGTCCAACCTGCAATTGATCGAGTATGTGCGCGATTACCTGGCCGGGTTTGGCGTGGCCAGCGAGCTGGTCTACAACGCGCAACGCAGCAAGGCTAACCTGTTTGCCAGCATCGGCCCGGTGGAACTGCCAGGTATCGTACTGTCGGGGCATACCGACGTGGTGCCGGTGGACGGGCAACCGTGGACCCTGCCGCCGTTCACACTGACCGAGCGTGATGGCAAGCTGTTCGGACGCGGCACCGCCGACATGAAGGGGTATATCGCCTGCGTGCTGGCGTTGGTGCCGGCGTTGGTCAAAGCGCCGTTGCGCCTGCCGGTGCATATCGCCCTGTCCTACGATGAAGAAGTCGGCTGCCTGGGCGTGCGCTCGCTGCTCGCGGTTCTGGAACAACGTCCGGTCAAGCCGATGCTGTGCATCATTGGCGAGCCGACCGAACTCAAACCGGTGCTGGGCCACAAGGGCAAGTTGGCGATGCGCTGCGATGTGCAGGGCCAGGCGTGCCACTCGGCCTATGCGCCCTCGGGTGTGAATGCGATAGAACACGCCGCCGAATTGATCGGTGAACTGGGGCGCATTGGCCAGCGGTTACGCGCACGGCAGGACCCACGTTTTGACCCGCCGTTCAGCACGGTACAGACCGGCATGATCAACGGCGGCAAGGCTTTGAATATCGTGCCGGCCGACTGCCGCTTTGACTTTGAAGTGCGCGCCCTGCCCTCCATGGACCCGGGCGAAGTGGCTGAAGAGTTGCAGGCCTACGCGCTGCAGCGGGTGTTGCCGCGCATGCAGGCGGTCAGCACACAGAGTTCGATTCGGTTCACCGAGTTGTCAGCCTACCCAGGACTGGTCACGGATGAGCGCAGCCAGGCGGCGCAGTTGATTGCGGCGTTTTGCGGCTCGCGGGACTTCGGCACCGTGGCGTTTGGTACCGAGGGCGGGCTGTTCGATGCGGCGGGAATTCCCACCGTGGTGTGCGGGCCAGGCAGCATGGACCAAGGGCATAAGCCCGATGAGTTTGTGAGCCTGGAGCAGCTTGATGGCTGCGATGCCATGTTGCAGCGGTTGTTAGGCTTTATCACAACCTGAAGACTCGGTCATCACCCTCTGTAGGAGCGAGCTTGCTCGCGAAAAACGTCAACGATAACGCGTGCATCCTGGATAAACGCGGCGTCCATGAGTTTTTCGCGAGCAAGCTCGCTCCTACCCTATTCAGCCGAGCAAACGTGCAAGCTCTTCGCGGCAGTAGTCGACAAACAACTGCACCGGTTTGGTCAAAGGTGCGCGGCGTAGCCAGACGGCCGACAACCCCGACCCCGTGACCGTTTCCGCCAAGGGGATGCACACCACTTTCTGCCCATCATAGGTGTACTCACTGAACGGTTTGGTCACCAGGATCGAGAACCCGAACCCACGCCCCACCATGCCCCGCACCATTTCGATGGAGGGCGAGCTGAACACGATATTCGGCGTCAGCCCGCGCTCTTCGAAGATGCTCACGAAGTAGGTACGGCTGGGCAACACGTCCAGCAAAATCATCGGCTCCAGCACCAGGTCGGCCAGGGACACCTTGGCCTGCTGGGCAAAGCGGTGATCGGCGGGCAGCAGCGCATAGGGCTGTTGGGGCGGCATCAGCGGCCTGGTCTCGATGGTGCCGCCCAGGTCGTGCTCAAACAGCATCGCCACGTCGATACTGCCCGCCGTCAGTGCCTGCACCAGTTCCTGCTGCTCGCCATCGCGGATGCGGATCTCCACACCCGGCCAGCGCGCCTTGAAGCCGGCGATCAAGCGTGGCAGGTACAACGGTGCCACAGTTTCAAAACAGCCAATGTCGATCTGCCCGGCCACCACATCGTTATCGGCCAGGGCGTTCTGCTCGAACTCATGGGCCACCCGCAACAACTCCAACGCCTTGCGATAAAAGCGCGCGCCGCTGGGCGTGAGGGAAACGCCCTGGGCGTGATGGCGGATAAACAGCTGCACGCCAAAGCTATCTTCCAGTTGCTTGATCGCCGTGGACACCGACGGCTGGGCGATATACAGCTTGCGCGACGCCTCGGCAACGCTGCCGCATTCGGCCGTGGTCACAAAATATCTGAGCTGACGCAGGTTATAGGCCGCCATCGGCACCTCCCTAAACGTGGTGTTTTGCCCCAAACAAGTGCGCAGAAACACCGGTTTTTCAAGCCATTGACGTGCATGCAACATACCGGAGCAAAAAATCTCACGAGATACTTTTTTTAAGGTCTATAGCAACAAACTTACTAATTTACCTGCCTGCGCCCATTGCAGATGATCACTCCAACAACAAAGCGGCGCCCATGCGCCGCACAGCGAAGTACGCCCACGTACTCACCTTGCCTTGGAGCTCGTCATGGTTACCACTGCAACATCCAGCGCCCCGCTCATCGAAAAACACACGATTGGATACGTGCCCCCGCAAGATCGCCATGGAAAGGTAAGAGATCTGTTCACCCTGTGGTTCGGCGGCAACATCGCGCCGTTGCCGATCGTCACTGGCGCCCTGGGTGTACAACTGTTCCAACTCAACCTGGTGTGGGGCATTGTCGCCATCCTTGTCGGCCATTTGGTCGGCGGTGTGTTGATGGCATTGCACTCGGCCCAGGGCCCGCAGATGGGCATTCCGCAGATGATCCAGAGCCGCGCGCAGTTCGGCTCCCTCGGCGCGTTGCTGGTGGTGGTGATTGCCGGGGTGATGTACATCGGTTTCTTCGCCTCCAACATCGTGCTGGCCGGTAAATCCCTGCATGGCGTGGTGGACGCCGTGCCTGTGCCGGTGGGCATCGTTATCGGCGCCATCGGCTCCGGGATTATCGGCATCATCGGCTACCGCTTCATCCACGTACTCAACCGCATCGGCACCTGGGTGCTGGGCGCCGGCATTGTGCTGGGCTTTGGCTACATCTTCACCCATGTGCAGACCACCGATTTTCTAACCCGTGGCAGCTTCAACATCTCCGGTTGGCTGGCCACCGTTTCCCTGGCTGCGCTGTGGCAAATCGCATTTGCGCCCTACGTGTCGGACTACTCTCGCTACCTGCCCGCCGACGTGCCGGTGGCCGCCACCTTCTGGACTACCTACCTGGGCTCGGCGCTGGGGTCGAGCCTGGCCTTCATCTTCGGCGCGGTGGCGGTGCTCGCCACGCCGGTGGGCATGGACACCATGGACGCGGTCAAACTGGCCACCGGCGCCATCGGCCCGTTGATGCTGGTGCTGTTTTTGCTCAGCGTGATCAGCCATAACGCCCTCAACCTGTACGGCGCGGTGCTGTCGATCATCACCCTGGTACAGACCTTCGCCTACAGCTGGATCCCCACTGCGAAAAGCCGTGCAGTGATCTCCATCATCGTGCTGGCCGCCTGCTCGATTGCGGCGGTGTTTGCCTCCCAAGACTTCATCGGTCACTTCGTCGACATGGTGCTGGTGCTGCTCGTGGTGCTGGTGCCCTGGACGGCGATCAACCTCATCGACTTCTATGCGATCCATAAAGGCAAGTACGACATCGCCTCGATCTTCCGCGTGGATGGCGGCATCTACGGCAAGTACAACCCACAGGCGTTGCTGGCGTATGCGGTGGGGATTGCGGTGCAGATTCCGTTCATGAACACGCCGCTGTATGTGGGGCCGATTTCGCAGCACATCAACGGCGCGGACTTATCGTGGGTGGTGGGGCTGGCGGTGACGTCGCCGTTGTACTTCTGGCTGGCGAGCCGGGACAGTGCGTATAAGCGCCGGATGGACAGTGGGAAGTTGGTGGGTGGGGTTTGATACATCCTGTCGGTTGCGCCTGTGCGGTGGTCACTTTATAGTTCGCTCCGTCGCTGGCATTGGTCGGCGATGGGGTTTCGCAGCCCTACAAAATCACTACTAGTACCGTCAAACATGACGCAGCAGATTTTCAGCTGCCTCTCGTTTTATGGCGGTTGTGCGTGGGAGACCTTCTGGTCTGCCGGGTGCTGGTAGTGGTCCCCCGGTCTGCGAACCCGCGCACAGCTGCCACCCATTTGTTTCGCAGCAAAACGGTGGTGTTTTTTCTTTTTTAAGGACCACTACTATGACTGATCAACACCCGCCCCGCCGCTTCACCCCCATGTCCCAAACCGCAACCGACTATCCGGTACTGCTGATCGACAGCGACGCACCGCTCAACGAGTTGCACGCCTGCGCCAGCGAACGCCTCAACGCCGCACTCGCCTACCTGCACTTGATGGCCTGCTCCAACGTATCGGACTATGCCGAGCACGATATCAACACCGTCGCCAATACCGCCCGGATCATGGTCCAGGATGTGGCGGATGTGTTTACGGTGATTGAAAAGCGCGGCCTTGATTCGCCTGCTGTGCAGTAAGTTGTGAGAAAACCCGCCTCGGCGGGTTTTCTGGTTTTTGCGAAGCTCAACCCTACCCGCATCGCCTTCTGTAGGAGCGAGCTTGCTCGCTCCTACAGAAGGCGGTAACCACGATGCGAAGCGAGCCGCTCTTGATCTTGATCTGCTTTTGATCTCA
>NZ_JASBQZ010000054.1:0-28189 GCF_029960685.1 Pseudomonas sp. AL10 | reverse complement strand
TGGTTACTTTGGGGCTCTTTTCCAAAGTGACCCGCCGTCAGGCGGAACCCTAAGTCGCCGTTACCGCAGGAATGGATATGCACACAATCCAACTGTGTTGACTGCCAGACCGCCTTCGCGAGCAAGCCCGCACACAGTTGGATCGTGGGGTGTCAGGTAGATAGGTATCGGCTGCCAGGCCGCTATCGCAGGCAAGCCAGCTCCCACATTTGGATCGAGGTGCGTCAGCTAGATCAGCGTCGCCTGTCAGTCCGTCACGGGAGCAAGCTCCCTCGCCACAGGTCCAGCATTGCCCATAGCGGTAAGTACCGCCACACAATAGAAATTACTGATTGAATCCACCTGCACGCCTCTAGTAAGCTCCCCCCATCATTTGGAGAGCCCCATGTTGCCACTCACCCACACTCAGGTTTGCCCTGCTGCCAGCGCCTTGCGCTCGGTGTCGGCTACCCGTGTGAACGGTTCGAGCGCACTGGCCGGCTTTTATTTTGGGTATTGGTTTAGCCACTGGCGCGCCTGATACCTGAAATCGGCGCCCACTACTCAAGGGGTCGCCTACCAGAGAAATCTAAACCCCCGGTCGGCTCCCCGACCGGGGGTTTTGTTTTTTCAGCGCCTGACAACCTGTTTGCTCACGATCACTTAAAGGAATCACACCATGAACTTCACCACCTATTACCGCTACGACACTTGCACTGCATGGCGATTTAGCCAGCTCCGTTCGGGACAGCCTGCCGCCTCCGACCGGTCACCCCGTGGTGGCAAGCCAACACACGTAGCCGATACGGCCAATTGTCGAACACCCCAGTAGGCCAAGCGTGCGGGAATCGCCCGCCGCTTGCCCAGGAAGCCTTGAATATGAACTCCTCCGTCGCCGCTTTGCCCGTCTCTACCCTCAACAGTGCCAATGAAGCCCTGACCCAGCGTTTGCCCAGCTCCCTTGAGCTCAAGCATCAGCTCCCGCTCAGTCCGTTCCTCAACGAACAAGTCCACGCCCATCGCCAAGCCGTGCGCGCCATCCTCAATGGTGAAGATTCACGCTTGCTGGTGATTGTCGGCCCGTGCTCGATCCACGACCCGGAATCGGCCATGGAATACGCGCGCAATCTGAAGAAGCTCGCGCTTGAAGTCAGCGACCAGATGCTGCTGGTGATCCGTGCCTACGTCGAGAAACCGCGCACCACGGTGGGTTGGAAAGGCCTGGCCTACGACCCGCACCTGGACGGCAGCGATGATATGGCCGCCGGCCTGACCCTGTCCCGCGAGCTGATGCGTGAAATGCTGCGCCTGGGCCTGCCGGTCGCCACCGAGTTGCTGCAGCCCATGGCGGCCGGCTACTTCGATGACTTGCTCACGTGGGTCGCCATTGGCGCACGCACCACCGAATCGCAGATTCACCGCGAAATGGCCAGCGGCCTGGGCATGCCCGTGGGCTTCAAGAACGGTACCGACGGTGGCGTCGCCATTGCCTGCGATGCGATGCGTTCAGCGTCTCACCCGCATCGTCATTTCGGCGTCGACAGCCAAGGCCATCCGGCGATCATCCAGACCCCCGGCAACCCCGACACCCACCTGGTGCTGCGTGGCGGCCACCGTGGGCCCAACTACGATGCGCAAAGCGTGGCCGACGTAAAGCATGACCTGGCCAAGTCCAAGGTGGCGGCGCGGATCATGGTCGATTGCAGCCATGCCAACAGCGGCAAGAACCCGCTGCGCCAACCGGCGGTATTCAATGAGGTGCTGGAGCAGCGCTTGCAAGGTGATACCTCGCTGGTCGGCATGATGCTTGAGAGTCACCTGTTCGAAGGCTGCCAGCCGCTGAGCGCGTCGATGAAATACGGCGTGTCGGTGACCGATGGCTGCCTGGGTTGGGACGGGACCGAGCAGTTGTTACGCAGTGCCGCTGAGCGGTTGCGGGAGCACGGCAAAGCCGACTGATCGGTGAAAAACATACAGCTGGGAGAGGCGGGAAAGTTGACGAGCACTCGTGCGAGTGTTCAGATGCCCGCCTGTTTCAGGTGCCCCCTGCCGCCGTGCTTGGGGTGAAACGGGAAACCGGTACGCTCATGTTGAGCAAGTCCGGTGCTGCCCCCGCAACGGTAGATGCGTGATCCCTTCGACACACCACTGTGGCCCTCGCGCCATGGGAAGGTGAAGGTATCCATACGCATGAGCCCGGAGACCGGCCTGGAATTTCTGTTTGGCAAACTCCTGCGGTGGGCGGGCATGGGCCGGTATTGGCGTGTGCTCGATGCCTTCTCTTGCGTGCTTCTGCGAAGATACTTTCGAGAAGACTATGATCCGACATTCATTCACTCCCTTGATCAGTTGCCTGTTCAGCCCGTTGCTGCTGGCCGACAACACTCCCTTGGTGCTCAACCCGCAAATCGTCTCGGCGCCCTCAGTAGAGTCCGGCACGGTTGCGGCCATGGCCCAGTACGGCAGCAACGTCAACGTGGTCAGCCGCGAACAGATCGAGCGGGCCGGCCCTTCAGCCGACGTGTCTCGGGTGATGCAAATGTTCATTCCCGGGCTGTATGTGGCGCCGAAGAACGGCCCGTTCGACTATGGCACCTATTCCCTGCTCGGCGGGCGCAACGATGACACCCTGATCCTGCTCGATGGCGTGCGCTTGAACAACCGCCTGTACGGTGGCCTGTACCTCGACACCCTGCCGGCCAATGCCATTGAACGCATCGAAGTGCTCAAGGGCGGCCAGAGCCTGCTGTTCGGTACCCAGGCGGTATCGGGCGTGATCAACATCGTGACTCGCAGCCCACAAACGCGGGCGGCTGCCGGCGAAGTGAATATGGGCCTCGACACCTTCGGCGGCACCACGGGTGACGCACGGGTCGAGAAGATTTTCAGCAACGGCTGGGGCGACCTGGGCGTGCTGGCCTACGTCAGCCGCAACGCGTCCGAGGGCTACCAGCCGTTTCGCAATCGCGATATGAAAAATGTCACGGACAAGAAACGCTCTTACGAAGTCACTACCTTCGGTACCAAAGCAGTTCAATCTTTTGGCGATGATTCGCGCCTGGAACTGTTCTACCAATACGCCGACGCCAACCTGGATTTCGCCCGTCCGGTAGCCTCCCACAAAACTACCAACGACCGTGTACAGCAAATCGCCACAGCCACGTTCGAGCAAAGCCTCGACGAACGCCTGAGTTATTTCGTCAAGGGCCACATCAACGATTGGGATACCCGCTATACCCGCCTCAACAACCTAGACGGTGGTGGTACCCAGGTTATCAACCATAACGACTACTGGGGCTTCACCGACTGGGGCGTGCAAGCCGAAGGCAAAGCCGAGTTGCCGGGCGGCCATGTAGTGATCGTCGGCAGCGACAACCAATGGTTCAAGGGCCAGGACGATGTGCTGGTGATCGACGACAACAAAGCCCAGGCCCACGCGCTGTATAGCCAACTGCGCCCGCAGATCGACGCCCTGCCCGACTGGCACCCCAGCCTCGGCGTACGCCACGAGGCCATGAGCGGCGGTGACAGTGCCACCGTCGGTATGCTCACCTCCCTCTACAACCTCAACGATCACTGGGCCTTGCGCGGCCAATACGGCACCGCCTACAAGCTGCCCAATGCCGAACAGCTGTTCGTCAACGAAGCGGACGAACAGGGCAACCGCCACCTCAAGCCGGAGAAAAGCCGCAACGCCGAGCTGGGCGTTGATTACACAGGGCAACTTGCGGAACGCGATTTCAGCGCCAGCGTCACCTTGTTCAAACGCAAGATTACCGACCTGATCACTCTAGACGATGTGCAGTGGGTCAATGGTCAGGGCCAGATCCAGATGCGCGGTTTCGAGGCCGACGCCAGGTTGGCGCTCAACGACCAATGGAGCGTGCAGGCCGACATGACCCGCAACCTGACCGAATCCCGCGCCGGGGTCACCCTTAACGATATTCCCAGTTTTTTCGCCCGCTCACGCATCGGTTTTGAATCGCAAAACCGCCTATGGGGTGCAGGCGCGGCACTGCGTTATATCCGCGATGTCATCAGCGCCAAGCAGGTCGAGTACGGGCATTATTCTGTGGTGGACGCCGACGCCTATCGCTATCTGGACAGTGCCCACCGGCATCGTTTGAGCCTGCTGGTGGAAAACCTGTTCGACCGCGACTACGTCACCAGTCGCGCCAACAACGTCGACAACCTCGGCCGCCCCTTCACCGCAGAGGTGCGTTACAGGTATCGCTTCTGATGGCTGACATCACGCCAATCGACGGGGTCGACACCCACCCCGACTGGTCGCGAATTCCTGACCACAGCCACCATGTGTTCCTGTGCACCGGCCCGCGCTGCACCCAGCGTGGAGCCTTGCAACTGTGGAAAACCCTACGCCGCCGGTTGCTGGAGCTGCAACGCATCGAAGTGCCCGACGGCGTGCTGCTGACCCGCACCCATTGCCAGTTCCCCTGCAACCTCGGGCCGGTACTCACGGTTTACCCGCAGCGCTGCTGGTACGGCGTGCACAGCAAGGCGGATGTGATACGCCTGGTGGATATGCACCTGGCAGGCGGTGAAGTGGTTGACGATCTACTGCTCAAGGAGCGCGCATGAAAATGTGGTGCGTATGCTTGATTGCCCCGCTCTGCGCAACACCGGTGCAGGCAGACAATTACACCAATTGCGCCCAGGCCTGGGCACTGCCACACGCGCCACCCTCGCGCATCGTCGCCCTCAATCAACACGCGGCCGACCTCTTGCTGGCGCTGGATGCCAGGCCTTCAATGGTGGGCGTGGCCTATCTGGACGACAGTGACAAAGCGCATCGACAGGGCCGGTATTTCGAAGTGCCGGTGATTGCCGCCCAATATCCCTCCAGCGAGGTGCTGTATGCACAGCGCCCCGACTTGGTGGTGGGCGGTTTCGCCAGCGCGTTCGGCAAGGGCGTGAGCTCACGCACGGGCCTGGCCGATAACGGCGTGGCGTCCTACCTGCTGGAGTCCGCGTGCGCCGGGCACAACCTGGATTACTTCGAGCACATCCGCCAGGACCTGCTCACCCTTGGCGCCCTGCTGCACAAATCGCAACGCGCCCAGGCCCTGAGCGACGCACTGGACGCCGACCTGCAACATGCCCAGGCATTGGCTGACAACGCCCAACCGGTATCGGTATTTTACTTGGACAGTGAGGTCAACGGCCTCGCCAGTGAAGGTCAACGAGGGTTTGTCACCGCCCTGCTGGCGGCATCGGGTGGCCGTAACGTGCTGGCTGATGCACCTCTTTCGCGGGTGACCGTGAACAGCGAAACTTTGCTGACAAAAGACCCTGACATCATTCTATTGGCCGACGCCCTCTGGTCCCCCGCCAGCCGCAAGCGCCAATTGTTGACCACCGACCCGGTGCTATCGACGCTGCGAGCGGTGCGTGAGAACCGGATGATCGATATTCCGTTTACCCATTTAGTACCCGGCGCCGACAGCGGCAAGGTGGCGATTGAACTGGCGCGCAAACTTAGTGGCATACAGTCCCCCCTTGAAGCGCCCTCTTGTAGGAGCGAGCTTGCTCGCGAAAAACGTCAACGGTAACGCGCGCTTCCTGAATAAACGCGGCGCCTGCGAGTTTTTCGCGAGCAAGCTCGCTCCTACAAGCAATCGCTGTGGACTAGGCCCGGGCCACCGGCATGCGGGACAGCTCCCGCAGCCACGGCAACACCCGCAGGCCGTGGGCAGTCTCGCAGGGGTCGACGATGTCCATGAAGTGTTCGAGGTTGACGTGGTCCGGCACGCCCGGCAGGCGCACCCGCACGGCCGGCGTTACACCGCACGGGGCGCCCAGGTCCAGATGTTCGTAGACCAGTACATGACGCACCTGGGGCTGAGGTTCATAGGCTTGGGCCATCAGCCCGGCATGGATTATCAGCACATCGAAGGGTTCGGCAGGAATGGCGGTAAGAATCCGCACCTCTTCGAACGTTTGCACCGGCACGATCCGGTAATAGCCCAACCGGTTGAGCATTTTCTCGATGTACAGGCGTTGCAGATGCTGTTCATCGGCAATCAGGATGGTCAGTGCTTTGTTCGGCATGGCAAACCCCTGGCAGGCAGTGCTCGGCAGTGAGCGCTGCCCATTTTCCAGACATATGCCGACGACAAAATCAGGCATGTTCCCGGTTTGCGTAAGAGTTTTCCCAAATTTCCCGAATGGCGATCAACCGCAGTCAAGGCTGATTGCAATAAGCGCTCAAGCCATGACGCAAAACATCGATCGCTTCAGCCACGCCCTCAACCGCTGGCCCCAATGCCTGAGGGTCGCGCTGTTCACACACTGCCTCCAATGCTTCACACCCACTGATCAATAGGTTTGCCTTGACCATCCGCGCGCCGCCCTTGGCACGGTGAGCCAGGTCGTGCAGCTTGGCAAAATCTGCCTGGCTGGCCAGGCGCGGCAGTAAGGCACGGTCTGCCTCCAGGCTTTCGAGCAACGGCGCCAGCAATTCGACAAGCGCAGCGTGATCATCGCCGGTCAGCGCGACCAATGTGCTCAAGTCAAATGTCGCCACGGGCTGCGGGCCCGCGTCGGCCACACGCGAGGCCAGCGCCGACCGCAAGTCGTCAAGCCCGGTTGGCTTGAACAGGCAGCCATCCATGCCCGCCTGCCGGCAGCGCTCGGCTTCCTCCGGTTGTGCGTTGGCGGTGAACCCCAGCAACAGGCAGGGTTCCAGACCCTGTTCACGCTCTTGCGCGCGAATCTCCTGTGCCAGCTGATAGCCGTTCTTGAACGGCATGTTGCAATCGGTAATGACGCCGTCGAACTGCCCCGCTCGCCACTGTTCAAGCCCTTGAACACCGTCTTCGGCCGTGACGATATGGTGGCCCAGAAAGCTCAACTGTCGAGCCAGCAGCAAGCGGTTGGCCGGGTAGTCGTCCACCACCAGAATCTTCAGCGCACGGCCCTCAGGCGCCGCCTCTTGCGCAGGCTCAACCGGGGCCGGCAGCGTGGCGGACATGGCCAGGGTCAACGTCACGTCCACCCGAGTACCGTGCCCCAGCACGCTACTCAAGTGCAATTGACCACCCATCATTTCACACAAGCTGCGGCTGATCACCAACCCCAGCCCAGACCCGCTACGTGCCGACTGCTGGTTATTGCTGCCCTGGATAAACACACTGAACAACCGCTGCTGATCGGCGATGCTGATTCCGATGCCGGTGTCTTGCACCCATAACTGGACGGCCAAGCGATCGTCCTCGACCACCGCCTGCGCAACCAGACTGACCTGCCCATGAGAAGTGAACTTGATGGCATTGCTCAAAAGGTTCGATACCACCTGCTTGAATCGCAGCGGGTCGACCAGCACCGCCCGGTCAATCAACGGGTCCAGCTCAACCTGCAGCGCCAGCCCCTTGGCGCGGGCCAGCCCCTCGAACACGCGCGCGACCGACGCTAACAGCTCATGCAGGTTGGCGGGCTCCAGGGTCAGCGACAAGTGCCCAGACTCAATGCGCGCGATATCGAGAATATCGCCGATCAACTCCAGCATGCCCCGCGAAGCCACCGAAGCCACCTCCAGGGCGTCGCGGTCGACCCGCCCCTGCTCGGCATTTTTCAACGCCAGCTCGATCATGCCGATTACGGCGTTCATGGGCGTGCGGATCTCGTGGCTCATGGTCGCCAGGAAGGTAGTCTTGGCGCGATTGGCGGCATCGGCATCGTCCTTGGCTTCCTGTAGCTGGCCGAGCAACCGATGCCGCTCGCTCACGTCGACCCAACCGGCAATCATGCCCACTACTTTCTCGTCGCCGTCGCGATACGGCAGCATCCATTGGTAAATGGTCAACACATCGCCATTGGGCACCTTGAGTATTCGGTCATGAATCTGCGGCTCGCCCCCCGCCATCAAGCGCAGGTAATCCTGATGAAACGACTGGGCCTGTGGCGGGTTTTCGACGTCGGTTTCCACCACCGTCCTGCCGATCACGTCTTCAAGCTTGTAGCCAAACACGTCGAGGTAGGCGTTATTGCAGGCCATCAACCGCCCTTGGCGGTCACGCACGTAAATCGGGTGCGGCGTGCCGTCGATCAATACGCTCATAAACCGCATCTGATCGCTCAGCGCTCGCTCGGCCTGTAGCCGCTTACGAATCAGGCTGCGCAGGTAAATGGCCCAGCCCAGCGTGACGGCCAACAACAGCGCCGCCAACCCAAAACCCTGAAGAATCACGTTGCGATAACGCAACCAGTAACTGTCCTCGATGATGACCTCGCTGCGCCACTGGCCAATCAATTCGTCCATTTCCTGCGGGGTGATACTCAGCAGCGCCTTGTCGAGGATCGAATACAACTCCAACTGACTGCGGTTGACCCCAAAGGTCACGCGTGCAGGCTCAGTGCCGACCGTACTGGTGACACGCAAGCGGTCGCGGTAATACCGGCTGATCAAATAGCGCGCGCTGATCAATGAGTTGACCGCACCATCGGCGTCACCGTTGGCCACCAGCGCCATGGCTTGCTGGGGGTTCTCCACATCGACAAACATCACGCCTGGAAAATTCTGCGCTATCTCATCGTGCAGGCCATTGCCAACCACCATGGCCAAGCGTTTGCCAACCATCTCCTCCAACGTGAGCGGGCTGTGTGGACTGTCACGGGTTACCAGCACAAAGGGGTTGGTCAGGTAGGGCCGGGTAAAGCGTACTTTTTCGGCCCGCTCCACACTGGGGGTGATAACCGCCAGCATGTCCGCCGTCCCCGCACTGACGATGTTGACCTGGCGCGGCAACGAACTGCCTGGCACCACATCGAACTTCAAGCCGGTGCGCAAGCTGATGCGCGATAACACCTCGGCACTCAACCCTTCGAATTGACCTCGACCACCAATAAAAGATAACGGTAGGAAGTCATTGAGCACCGCGACCCTGACCCGTGGGTTTTTCTGCACCCAGCGTTGCTCACTGGCGCTCAAGTGCAGCCGGTCAACGCCGATTATGCCCAGGTTACCTCCGCTCCAGCGGCGCAGGATTTCCATCTGCTCGCTGGCGGGAATCGCCTCCAGCGCGGCATTGAGGATGGGCAGCAAACGCGTGTTTTCCCGGGTGACGGCAAACGCAAACGGGTTGACTTCCAGGCCGGAAAAATCCGCCATGCGTACATTATTGAGGTGGTTGCGATTGATCAGGTAATTGCTGCTGATGGCATCCCCCAGGTAGACGTCGGCACGACCAAACGCCACGGCGCCAATGGCTTCGAAGGTCGAGGCAAACAGTTCCAACTGGGCTTTGGGGTAAAACGCCCGTACGGCGTCGGGCTGCATGTAGTGATAGAGCATTGCCACGCGCTTGCCGGCCAGGCCGTCATTCAATACCTGGCTGTCACCGCTGCGGGTCACCAGGGTCGGTTGGTCGTTGGCATAAGAGCGAGACAGCAGCAGTTGCGGGTCGGCCGCTTCATAGCCATTGGCGGAACCGAGGAAATCCACCACCCCCTGCTTCAGCGCCTCGACCACCTCATCGCGGGTGTCGTAACGCCGAACCTCGATGGAGATATGCAGGGCCTGGCCGACCAATGCGGCAAAATCAGCCGTGATCCCTTCGAGTTCGTCGTTGTTATTGGTCAAGTCAAAAGGTGCGTAATCGGGCGCCGAAACGCCCATCAGCAACGAGCGTCGCTCACGCAGCCAACGCCAATCGGCCTCGTCAAGCGCCACTTGCGGGGTTTCGATATGAGAGTGCCCCAACAGCCGCAAAGCGTGAGGCTCTTCAAGGGCCACCGCGATCAGAGGTAACAGGCTCATCCAAAGGATCGTGACGAACCTGATAAACACGGTGGCGATCATTTCAGATCAGATCAGATGGTTGCGCTGGGCAAACTTGGATAAGTGCACTACCGAGGACATTCGCAACTTCTCCTTGAGTCGAGTCTTGTAGGTACTGATGGTCTTGTGACTCAGCAGCATTTGCTCGGCGATTTCCTTGTTGCCCAACCCTAGGGCGAGCATTTGCAGTACGGTGAGTTCGCGGTCAGACAAACATTCGATCATCTGCCGTTCTGTTTCTTGCAAATCGTCGCGCCGCACCGAACTGGTCGGCAAACTGGGGAAGCAGCTGTAGCCCGACATGATCGCCTTGATAGCCTTTTGCAGCTCATCCAGTTCGCCGGTCTTGGCGACGAACCCCATGGCGCCGGCGCGCATGCAGCGGGTGGAAAAGAACACTGCCAGGTAGGACGTCAGCACCAGAATCTTGCACGGCAAGCCCAACGCCTTGATCCGGCTGATGACCTCCAACCCGCCTAATTTAGGCATCGCCAGGTCGAGGATGATCAGCTCGGGACGTTGCTCCCTCGCCAATTGCATGGCATCTGCGCCATCCCCTGCCTGAAAAATTTCAACAAAACCCTCCAACTGCAAGAGGTGTTTGACCGTCGCCCGGATAAACGGATGGTCATCCACAATTAATGCTTTGCTCATAAAACTTCCCTATGTGGACAAAATACCCTTACACATCACACCGGATCTGGGTACCTGTGAGAAATGACAGTTCCGACGAGCGGCGCTGCCTTATCAGTACGGTAACCAAGCCGTGTCTGGCCCCTTCAATTAACTCAGCATAATCACGGACGCCGGACCTCAATGACCCAACAGCCGCAAGTGCCCAACCTTAGCAACGCAATGATGTTTCAACTGAAGGGATAATCCGGACTAGATGTAGGATTTTTCCACAATCAAGCTTAGCCAATCCTGGCTAACTCATCAGGGTCAGTCGGTAGTACTCGGGCTCCAGAAAGCCTGTACCACCAGGGTTGAAGTTGAGAGGCGCGCTACCAGTGCATCCAGCTCATCACCATCCACCGACGTGGCGGCCAGGATGGCCTCGATTTCCACTTCGTCGCTGCCGAACGGCCGCACATCGACATCACTGGCTGGGTAGTTGCAGCGTGCCAACTCGGCTTCCAGCAACACCATCACGGCCTGTTGCTGACTGCGTCGCGCAATCACGTAAAGGATATTGGTAACCTCTGCCGACACCACGTCCAAGGGTTGGCGGTTGATGTTATTGACGATCGGCCGCAGCAAGGTGTTGGCCGCCAGCACAAACAGCGTACCCAGCAATGCCTCAAGGATCAGGTCGGCGCCGGCACAGGCGCCCACCGCCGCTGAAGCCCAGAGGGTCGCGGCAGTGTTAAGCCCGCGTACATTGCCCTCTTCCCGCATGATCACACCCGCCCCCAAAAAGCCGATGCCCGACACCACGTAAGCGACCACGCGCACCGCGCCTTCCGCACCACCGAGCCGGTTGGCCATGTCGACAAAGATCGCCGCGCCTACCGCCACCAGCACATTGGTGCGCAGCCCCGCGGTGCGCTGGCGATATTGGCGCTCGAAACCGATCAAGCCACCGAGGATAAATGCCGCGCTGAGGCTGACGACGGTGTCGACCAGGGAGTTGAGGTTGATGTTGTTGATTGCCTGCATAAAAAATCTCCATGAATGCAGCGACAAATTGGAAAACACCGTGGGTTCCTGTGGGAGCTGGCTTGCCTGCGATAGCGGTACACCGGCCAATGAATCTGGCGACTGATACACCGCCATCGCGGGCAAGCCCGGCTCCCACAGGGTTTGCGGTGTTGCATGGCACTCACTACTGCCAGCCAAACCTGCGGATGTAGTAGCCTTTCACCGCTTGGGTCAGCGCCATGTACGCCAGCAAAATCACCGGCAGGAACACAAAGTACAGCGACGGCAGCGCCTGCAATTTGAAGTAATGCGCCAACGGCCCCATCGGCAGGAAAATCCCCACGGCCATGATCACGCCGGTCATCAGCATCAACGGCAGCGCTGCACGGCTTTGCAGAAACGGGATTTTCGGGGTGCGGATCATGTGCACGATCAGGGTCTGGGTCAGCAGCCCCACCACAAACCAGCCGGATTGGAACAGCGTCTGGTGGTCTGGCGTGTTGGCATCAAACACATACCACATGAGTGCGAACGTGGTGATGTCGAAGATCGAACTGATCGGCCCGAAAAACAGCATGAAGCGCCCCACCTCGCCTGGCTGCCAGCGTTGTGGCGTGGCAAGCATCTCGTCATCGACGTTGTCGAACGGAATCGCGATCTGCGAGATGTCATACAGCAGGTTTTGCACCAGCAGGTGCATCGGCAGCATCGGCAAAAACGGGATGAAGGCACTGGCCACCAACACCGAGAACACGTTGCCGAAGTTGGAACTGGCGGTCATCTTGATGTACTTGAGCATGTTGGCGAAGGTGCGCCGGCCTTCCAGTACGCCCTCTTCCAGGATCATCAGGCTCTTCTCCAGCAGGATGATGTCGGCCGCTTCCTTGGCGATGTCCACCGCACTGTCCACCGAAATACCGATATCCGCCGTGCGCAACGCCGGAGCATCGTTGATGCCATCGCCCATAAAGCCCACC
Source organism: Pseudomonas sp. AL10 (assembly GCF_029960685.1). Taxonomy (NCBI): domain Bacteria; kingdom Pseudomonadati; phylum Pseudomonadota; class Gammaproteobacteria; order Pseudomonadales; family Pseudomonadaceae; genus Pseudomonas; species Pseudomonas sp. AL10. The sequence continues at coordinate 15,796 of NZ_JASBQZ010000054.1, read as the reverse complement.
ACATGCCCGTTGGCCTTGAGCAGGCGCACGATGCGTTCCTTGTGGCTGGGGGTGAGCTTGGCAAACACATTGGTAGTTTCCACGGCCAGGGCCAGTTCGGCGTCGCTCATGGCTTCGATGTCGTTGCCCATCAGCAAGCCTTGTTGTTCCAGGCCCACTTCGCGGCAGATCTTCGCCGTGACCAGTTCGTTGTCGCCGGTCAACACTTTGACCGCCACGCCGTGGGCCTTCAGGGCCTTGAGGGCGGGTGCGGTGCTCTCTTTGGGTGGGTCGAGAAACGCCACGTAGCCGATCAGCGTCAGGTTGTTCTCATCGGCTAGGGTGTAGGTGTCTCGTCCTGCCTGCATCGGCTGCGCCGCGACCGCCACCACCCGCAGCCCTTCTTCGTTAAAGGCTGCGGTCACCTGGCGAATGCGCGCCAGCAGTTCGTCGGTCAGCACTTCATCGACGTCGCCATGGCGCACGCGGTTGCATACCGACAAAATCTCTTCCACCGCCCCCTTGCAGATCAACAGGTGCGGTTGGTGCTGCTCGGCCACCACCACCGACATGCGGCGGCGGTTGAAGTCGAAGGGAATCTCGTCAACCTTGTGGAACGCGGTGCCGACTTTCAGCTCGCGATGGATGTCCACATGCTCAAGCACGGCCACATCCAACAGGTTTTTCAAGCCGGTCTGGTAGTAGCTGTTGAGGTAGGCCATTTCCAGCACGTCGTCCGCTTCCTGGCCCCACACGTCCACATGGCGCGCCAGGAAAATCTTATCCTGGGTGAGCGTGCCGGTTTTGTCGGTGCACAGCACGTCCATCGCGCCGAAGTTCTGGATCGCGTCCAGGCGCTTGACGATCACCTTCTTGCGCGACAGAAACACCGCACCCTTGGCCAGGGTCGAGGTGACGATCATGGGCAGCATTTCCGGGGTCAGGCCCACCGCTATCGACAGCGCAAACAACAACGCCTCGGTCCAGTCGCCTTTAGTGAACCCGTTGATGAACAGCACCAGCGGCGCCATCACGAACATAAAGCGAATCAGCAACCAACTGACCTTGTTGACCCCCTGCTGGAACGAGGTGGTCGCACGGTCCGTCGCCGTGACGCGTTGCGCCAGGGCACCAAAGTACGTGCTGTTGCCGGTGGCCAGGACCACCGCCGTGGCGGCGCCGGACACCACGTTGGTGCCCATGAACAGAATATTCTCCAGTTCCAGCGGGTTGCGTGTGTGGGCGTCCTGCTGGTGGGCGAACTTCTCCACTGGCATGGATTCACCGGTCATCGCCGCCTGGCTGACGAACAAGTCCTTGGCGCTGAGCACGCGGCAGTCCGCGGGGATCATATCGCCGGCCGACAACACAATCAGATCGCCCGGCACCAGTTGCTTGATCGGCAGTTCAATGCGCTTGGCAGCATCGCGGCGCAGCACCGTCGCGGTATTGCTCACCATGGCCTTCAAGGCATCGGCGGCCTTGTTCGACTTGGCCTCCTGCCAGAAGCGCAACAGGGTCGAGAGCACCACCATGGAGAAAATCACCGTGGCGGCCTTCATGTCTTCGGTCAGCCAGGAGATCACCGCCAACAGGGTCAGCAGCAGGTTGAAAGGGTTCTTGTAGCAATGCCACAGGTGCACCCACCACGGCAGCGGCTGCTCGTGCTCGACTTCATTGAGGCCGTATTGCATACGCAGGGCGTCGGCTTCCTGGGTGTTCAGGCCCTCGGCGTGGCTGCCCAGTACACCCAGCAATTGCACGGTGCTGCGGTTGGCAGATGCCACCAGTGTCTGCGCCAGGCTAGGCGGTACTTCGCGGCTGACGCTGGCGTCGGTCACGGTCTCCAGCATCGCCAGGCGGCGAAAATGCCGGGCGATATGCCGGGTCCGCAGGAAACCGGCGAAGAACTCTTTGAGCAAAGTGAGGTTCATGGTGTAACTCCTGCGCGAGGAAAAACCGTCGTGCAGGTACTGCCCGTCCACACCGCGCCCGTCACACAGGCACAGCCGAACCTGGCCCGCCCGCCGTAACAGGCAGGCGCGTCCGTAGCATCCAGGCGTTACCCAGGTGCTGGTCAGCGTCGATGAGAGGGAATCAGGCAGGCGCCAGGACTGGCCACCGCCGGGATGCCGCTTCTCGCTTTGTGAGGCGAGACAACGGCATCTGGAAAATGCGCGTTACCTTGCCAAGAGGCCGGTTACCGAAACCGGCCGACGACTGTCACTCGAACAAGTACCCACTGAGGGTCTCCGCTATTGATGAAAACGCGCGAAGCTTACGCCCCGATGTTGGCGGAGTAAACCGTAGGAAAGTGCCTGCATGGTGAATAAGAAAATTCTTCAGGATGGGTTCAGGTAACAACCGTAGGAGCGAGCTTGCTCGCGAAAAACGCCAACGATAACGCGTGCTTGCTGTGTGAACGCGGCGCCTTCGAGTTTTTCGCGAGCGGGCTCGCTCCTACAGAAGGCGGTGTGCTGCTTTTACTCATGCGCCTGCCTGCTGTCGGTCGGCGCTTGAGCACGGTCCTCGAGACTGTAATCGCGCACCACCTGGGCAATGCGCAGGTGGTAGTCAGCAAAAACCTGCAGACGGCCTGTTGACTGAGCGGCTCGATGTAGCTCAAGGCTGCGCCACTGCTGAATGGCTTCCTCGTCACGCCAGAATGATAGGGAGAGTAGTTTTGAAGGTTCACTCAGGCTCTGGAAACGCTCAACTGAAATAAAGCCATCGATTTGAGCGAGCAGAGGCTTGAGTTCGGCAGCGAGGTCGAGATAACGCTGGTAGTGCTCCTCATGTGGCCAGGCTTCAAAAATAACAGCGATCATTGTTGAGTCTCCTCATCACGGTAGAACCTCGGGATGCGGCCATTAAGGGAAGGCAGATAATCCCAGCGATAAGCAAGGGCAGATAAGTCTGGCCGTCGATGCAAGAATGCCGAAATCACCTCTGAGGCAATAGCCAATGCCAAGGACTGGCCTGGGCATTGATGCCTGCCTGCGCCGAAGCTGAAGGTTCGTCGTTGAGTTCGTTTGAGCAAGAAGCTGTCGGGGTCTGGGTTGACGGCGGGATCTCGGTTGGCAGCAGCAAGCAATAGTAAAACGGTATCGCCCGCCTCTAGAACGCTGCCGCCAATCGTGCAGCGCTGTGCAACGAAGCGCCGGGTGTTCTGTACCGGTGAGTCGTGGCGCGCTACCTCTGCCACCCACTCAGCGACGCGCATCGGGGTAGCTTGCAGGTCAGGGTTTCGTTGGAGCGCTATGAGGGCGTTGCCGATCAGGCCGGCAGTGGCTTCGCAGGTCTGTGACAACAGCCCAATCAGATTCGCTATCAACGCCTCATCGTCTTTCCAGGCTGAGGCTTGGTATTCGCCATAAAGACGCTCCAACACGCCGCTGCCCTTATCATCGTTACTCAGCAGCACCTGAAACATCTGCCTCAGCCGAGCCGCCCCGCAATGGGCTGCACTGAGTTGAGCTTCGTCGCTCAATGGCGATAGACAGGCGACAAAATCCCGTGTCAGTTGCGCGACTTCCTGCAACTGGCTGGGTGCGAAACCTATCAACGTCGCAATGACCGAAACCGGTAACCTGAACATCCACTCGTTCGGGTTACCGACGGGGTCATCCAATGTCTCGACAACCCGCGCCACAATGCCTGCGAGATTTTCGCTTCCTAACGAGCCCAAGGCCGGCTCGATAACCATCCGGGGGCAGCGGTGTTGCGCCCCCTCGTTCATACGCATCAAACGACCAAAGATATCGCCTGCCGCGCCTTGAGCAATGGCCGCTGGAATCGGCTCGTGCAGTGGGCGTACAAGGCAGTCGGGATGCTCCAGGATGGCCTCGACAACGCTGGCGCCACTGGCAATCCATAAACCAAGATCTGCATCAAAGACCAGTTCACTGTGTCGTCTGAGGCGTGCGTAATAATCGTAGGGGTCGGCATGGGTAACGGCTTCAAACGGCGTCATTTTGGCAGTCCTTTTCGCAAAGAACGGCTACTATCGAACAACCGTCACACCGACAATTCGCTCAGGAACGAAATATGGATTCCCACAGCAATGACACCGCCATTTCGCGTGTCGCCGGCGCGATTGCCGAACCTGCAAGGACGAAAATGCTGTGCTCGCTGATGGACGGCCACGCCCGCACCAGTACGGAACTGGCCGTCATCGCCGACGTCAGTGCTTCTACGGCGAGCGCACACTTGGCAAGGCTGAAAGAGGACGGCTTGGTAAAACTGCACACCCAGGGCAGGCACCGCTACTTCAGCCTGGCAGACGCTCACGTGGCCAAAGCCATCGAAGCCCTCATGGTGATCAGCCGAAACGCTCAGACCGGGTTTGTTTCGACTACCCCCAGTCGGTTGCAGCTCGCGCGAACCTGTTATGACCACATGGCGGGGTCCTTGGCGGTACAACTGCACGACTATTTCCTCGACTCCGGCTGGCTGAGCATGTCGGACGCGGGTGACGGTACGTATCGGCTCAGCGTGGAGGGCGAAAAAGCGATGACAGGCCTCGGTATCGAGGTAGAAACCGTAAGGGCGCAGCGGCGTCGTTTCGCTTGCGCATGCCTGGACTGGAGCATGCGCCGCCCTCACCTCGCCGGCGCACTGGGGGCCGCTGTGCTACAGGCCGTCATCAGCCGCAAATGGGTTATCCAGGACCTTGATAGCCGGGCGCTGGCGGTGACGCCCAAGGGGCGAAAGGAGCTGTCGGGCAGGTTTGGGATCAGGGTTGAAGAGCCAGAACTGAAGCGCTCAGGCAGCGCCTGCGCTTAACGCCAAGCACCGTCCATGTTCGGCCACCTCAATCATCCCGCGTCAGCACTTCCAACAATTCGATCTCGAAACGCAGATTACTGTTGGGTTTGATATGCGCGCCCATCGAGCGCTCGCCATAGGCCAGGTGCGCCGGTACATACAACGTGCGCACGCCGCCAACCTGCATGCCCATCAAGCCCTGGTCCCACCCCTTGATCACGCGGCCAGTGCCGATCACGCACTGGAACGGTTTGCCCCGCTCCCAGGAGGAATCGAACACCGTGCCATCTTCCAGGGTGCCGGTGTATTGGGTGGTGATCAGCGCGCCCTTGACCACGGCTTTGCCGTCGCCCAGGCGGATGTCGGTGACCTGCAGTTCGTCGTTGCTCATGGGGTTCTCATTGAAGGGGTGAAGGGCTGGGGTTTTCCCAGAATCGGATGGGTTTGGCAAGTGCAGGGGAATGGCCAGCGTGATGGTGAACCGTTCGCTGGAATGCATACAGCCGCGTTAACACAATCCAATGTGGGAGCTGGCTTGCCTGCGAAGGCGGCGTGTCAGTCAATGCATCTGTGTCTGCACTACCGCTTTCGCAGGCAAGCCAGCTCCCACAATTGAATCTGCATGCATCCAGAAGCCTTTACAACCAATGCCAGAACCGGCTCCAGAACCCTCGCCCCAACTCATCCTTGCACCCGGCATATTGGCGCGCATACATCTGCGAACGCGCTTGCACCTTGCTTGCCACCGGTGGCAGCCAGGCTTTGCTGGCGTAGGTGCGCTGGCGGTAGCCGCCCCAGCCTTCGTGGTAGTTCAGGTACTGACCATAGGCGTCGTATTTGTAGACACCGTTGATGGTGTAGGTCTTGTCCATGTACCAGCCGATAAAGTCGATGGCGTCGTCGAAGTCTTCGCGATCAGCGCCGCTGCGGCCGGTGGCTTTGCGGTAGTCGTTCCACACTTCATCCTTGGCCTGGGCATAGCCGAAAGCGGTGGAGACGCGGCCCCAGGGAATGATCCACAGCAGGTATTTACGCGGGGTCTTGGCGTCGTGGCGAAAGCCCGACTCCTGATACATGATCGCGAACGGCACCTGGATCGGTACGCCCCAACGCTTTTGCGTGACTTTGGCGGCGTCGTACCAGTCGTCTTTTTCGCGCAAGATACCGCAGAGGTCGTTGGGCGTGCGTGGCGGCGAGGTGCCGCACGCCGCCAACAGGGAAGTGAGTAATAACAGTCCGACGGCTTTGCCTGCGCTCAAGGGGCACCTTTGTGGGATAAGGGTAAAATGCCAGCATTTTACCCCTTCACACAGGCGGCGTCCTTGCCGCAGACAGTTTTAAGCCAAGGGCACGCGACGGGTAGTCAGCGCGATACGACCGATAAAGAAGCTCAAGGCCGCGCCCAACAGCAGCATGGCCAAGGTGCTCCAGGCCGCGCGGGACAGTTGCTTGGCTGCGACTTCACCGGCTTCACGGGCTTTCTGTTCCGCCTGTTTTTTCAGCTCATCGACCTTTTGCATGGCTTGCTGATAAGCCTGGGCATAGTTGTCGACGATCTGGGTGGCTTCTTCTTTGCTCTTGCCAGTGCGGGCCGCGACGATGTTGACCAGCGCCTCTTTATCCGCTGCATTCAGGGCTGGCTCGCCGGACGCTTTCACACGTTCGAACCACTGCTTGAGCTCATCACCGGCCTGGGCAGGGTTGGTCGCCGCATCGGTGGCCGACTGCTTGCCATCGGCTGCTGCCTGATCGGCTTTTTGCTCAACATTGGCAGGGTCCAGCTCAGCCTTGCCGCTCTGCTTGAGCAAGGTATCCAGTTGGCCTTGCAGGCTGTTCCAGTCCAGCTCGATGCCCTGCTCGTTCAACTGCTGCTTGATGCTATTGCCAATCCCCGGCGCGGCGGCAGCAATGCCACTGCCAGCTGCGGACAGGCCTTTGCCCACCACGTTGCCGGCAGTGCCGACCACGCTGGACGCCAAGCCCGCCAGCAGCCAAGTGGTGAGCAAGGTGGTCAGGGTCCAGGTCAGCACCCCATGCAGGCCGCCACGATCCGGTGCCGTGCGGCCGGCCACGAACGCGCCCAATGCGATGGCGACCAGTGTCGATACAAACAACCAGATACCCGCACCCGTGCCAAAACCGCTCAACGGGTTGCCCGCTTCCATCGGGTCAACGGCACTGGCGCCAATGGCGGTGCCCAACACACTCAAGACCAGGTAGGTGACCAGTGCGATTGCACTACCGGCCAATACCGAGCTCCACGACACACGAAACAGCGATCGATTGGATTCATAGACAGTGGTCATACAAAGGTCCTTTTCAAATTGAGGAGCAAGGCAATGCGCCTTGATGGGTGTGAGTGTGGCGAAACGACATACGTTCAGTCCTGGCCTATATGCACCAGGCAGCCTGGTGCATTCGCACTGCCCCGTAGGCAATTACTCTGCACTATCCTGAAGCCGGGATGTCGTAACCCAATGTGCCTTGCCCTGCCCTAATCGGAGACGTTATGACCCAGGATGTTCTCGCCAAAGAAACCAACCGCCGCCAACTGCAAACCATCATCTCCGGGCTGTCCGACGGTGTGATCCTGGCCGAGGTCGACCAGACCATTCTCTGGGCCAATGAAGCGGCGTTGACCATGCATGGGGTCAGCGAGGTCAAGGAACTGGGCGCCAATACCGAGGCGTACGCCAAGCGCTTTGCCCTGCGCTACCGCAACAACCACCCCTTGGCACTGGACAGCTACCCCCTCAGCCGCGTGGCCGCCGGTGAAGAGTTCAGCGATGTGGTGGTGGAGGTCACACCCGCCGACGACGAACACCGCAGTTGGGTGCATCGCCTGCGCAGCCTGGTGCTGACCGACGCCCAGGGTGAGCCGGAGTTGCTGGTGCTGATCCTCAGCGACGCCACCGAATGGGCCAGCGCCGAGCAACGCTTCGAGAAAACCTTCAACGCCAACCCGGCGCCCGCCGTGATCTGCCGCCTCAGCGACTTGCGCTACATCAAGGTCAACCATGGTTTTTTGGAGATGACCGGCTATAACCGCGACCAGGTCATCGGCAAATCCGTGTATGAGCTGGATGTGCTGGAACAGGCCGAGCGCAAGGACCTGGCGATCCAGCGCCTGGGCGAAGGCGCGACCATCCCGCAGATGCAGGCCGAACTGAGATTGCCCGAAGGCGGCAGCAAACTGGTGATCGTCGCCGGCCAACCGTTGGACATGAACGAGGAAGACTGCATGCTGTTTTCCTTCACCGACCTGGAGCCACGGCGCAAAGCCGAGATCGCCCTGCGCCAGAGCGAAGAGCGCTTCGCCAAATCCTTTCGCCTGACGCCCGTGCCGACCCTGGTGTGCAGTGCCGACAACCGCCAGGTGGTGGACATCAACGAAGCCTTCATGAGCATCACCGGCTACATCAGCGAAGAATTGATCGGCAAATCCATCGAAGACATCAACTTCATCGACAGCCCCCAGGCCGGCGCGCAGTTGTTCGCCACCCTGGAAAAAGCCGGCAACCTTGAAGGCCAGGACCTCAAGGTACGCAAGAAAGGCAACGAGGTGATCGACTGCGTGGTGTCCGCCGACACCGTGGTTATTCAGGACGTACCCTGCTACCTGATGGTGCTGATGAACATCACCGAGCGCAAACGCTCGGAGCTGGAACTGGTGGCGGCCATCGAGGAAGTCATGCAGGACGCGTCCTGGTTCAGCCAGACCCTGATCGAGAAGCTGGCCAACGCTAAGAGCGTCAACAGCCCCAACCTGCCGAACGTTTCCTTCACCGACCTCACCGCCCGCGAGCGCGATGTGTTGGGCCTGATCTGCGAGGGCCTGGCGGACAAAGAGATCGCCTCGCGCCTGAAACTGGCGCCCAACACCGTGCGTAACCATGTGGCCACGGTGTATTCCAAGCTGGGGGTGCACAGCCGTAGTGCAGCGATCGTCTGGGCCCGTGAACGCGGGCTGTTTGCCGGTGATTTGCGCCTGAAAAACAAACCCTGACCCTGCAAATGCACTAGTGCGACTAGTGCGAATTCGCCTTATTGAGCGGCGGTGCAAGCAATAACCTTCAAGGGATCGTATTTATGCCTTGAAGGAACCCGCATGTTTACCCTCTCTCAACTGCGCAACTGCATCGAAGAAGGCCTGTCACCGCTGACGTGCGAATTCACCCTGTGCCGGGACGCGTCCTTGACCCTCAAGGTCTACGACGCCGAGACCGGTCGTGTCGACTTGGTGGTGACCGGCATCAGCACCAACCGCCTGCAGACCCCGCAGGAAGTGGCGAAAATGGTGGATGAATTGCGCTACGAGCTGCAAAGCAACAACGTCGGCAAGCTCACGCTGGATGATCTGCCTTTATCGCCGCTCCCATGAAATAAAACACTCCGCCTGCAACGATAAACGCCCCCAGCATGTAGAACATGTAATGGGCTGGCAGGCTGGCCAACACCAGGCCACACAACACCGGCCCCAACGCGGCGCCGAGGTTGGACAGGTTTTGCGCCCCGTAATACATGCCCCGCAAGTGGTCCGGGGCAATTCGGTCGATAAACATGTACTCGGCCGGGAACACGATGATCTCCCCGACGGTGAACACCGCCATCGCCAGCACCCAGCCCACCACGCTGGTGGACAGCCCGAATCCGATCAACCCCAGCATGAACATGCTCAAGCCAGCGATCAGCCACTGGCTCAGGTAACGGTGCGAGATGCGCCGGCCAATCAAGTACTGCAAGGCAATCACTAGCACGGCATTGGTGGTCAGCACCGCGCTGATCACCGTGTAGGTGTATTCGGCGGTCGTGGTGGTCACCAGGTACTGCGACAGGTAGGCCGTGAACTGGCCGAACACCACCGCGCTGAGTAAACCGCCGAGGGTGAAGCACACCAGGCGACGGTCCTGCAGCAAAACGCGGGCGACGGCGAGAAACGGCACCGGCTTTTGCGTGGTGTCCACAGTGGCCAAGTTACGGTCACCCCAGCGCCCATACAGCAGAAAAAAAACCAGCCCCAACAGCGCCGACAGAATAAACGGCAGGCTGATATCCAGCTTGGCCACCATCGCGCCAAAGAACGGCCCTACGGCATAGCCGATATTGGTGAGGGTGTACTTGATGGAAAACACTTCGCTGCGCGCGTCTTCGGGCAGCAGGCTGGCGAAGCCGGCTTTCACCGCAATATCGATGACGGCATAAGCCAGGTTGATCAGGATCAGGCAGCCATAGAACGCCCAGATATTCTGCGCCAGCACCGTGCCGATAAACCCCAGCACAAACACCAGGCTCAAGCCGAGCAACAGCCGATAGCTATTGATGCGGTCGACCAGGAAACCGCCGTAGACACTAAGTAGCGAACCGACGATCAGCGAACTGCCGATTACCAGGCCGACCTGGGTAATGTCCAAGGCGAAATGGCTGGTGAGGTAGATCACGAGGTAAGGAAAGGTGATGGCCTTGGCCAGCGTCAGCAGCAACGTGGCGCACAGCAACAGGTTCACGGTGCGGGGGTAGTTTCTTATGGTGGCAAGCATCCTGCTCTCGTTCTTCAAAGGTAACGCGACCATCGCGGTCGGTTACCTTAACGCAAGAAACATAAAACGAGCAGGTGCCCCCGCGGGATTATTTCTTGACTGGCGTAATCTCGAGGATGGTGCCGTTGGTGGTCTTGAGCAGGACGTACTTGTCGCCTACACGCGCCCACTGGCTTTCTTCTTCAGGCTGCTTGAGGCCGTGTTTTTTCCAATCGCTGATGGCCGACTCCTTGCGCATCAGGATATCCGGCGCACGGTCGCCCTCTTTCAAGTCGCGAGCGTTGATGTTTGAAGGTTGCACGGTTTCCTGAGGGGTATCGCCGGCCTGCACTACAGCGCTGCCAGTGGAAAAGCTGGCAGCGACCAGCAAGCAAGCGGCTAAGGTTTTCGACTTCATGGGTGCTCCTTCAATTAATGGTGCGTACTCAGGTTCCGACCGCGGCGGCGCGCAATCATTCAGCCGTGTTTCCTGTGGCCAGAGATTGCTCCCGCTGGGCTGCGCAGCAGCCCCAAAAAGCCACACCTCGCATCCACTGAACGTATGCGGTGAATGGGTTGGGGCCGCTTCGCTGCCCAGCGGGAGCAAGCTCCCTCGCCACAAGGGGTACGTCGTTATAGCCAGGCGGCGTCCCAGAGTGAGTAGTCGCCAACATGCTCGACCAGTCCGGCTCGCAGTGGGTTGGCGATGATGTAGCGAGCAGCCTTGATAAGGTCTTCATCGGCCCGCACCGCACGATCGTGATAGCCGTACTGCCAGAAAGCTCCGTGTGTACGACGAGCTCGGTTGATGGCCAGTGTGCTGCACGACTTCACTCGTTTCATCACCTCAGGCAGCGTCGCGTCTCGCAGTTCAAATAACCAGTGAAGGTGGTCCGGCATAATGACCCAGGCCAGCGAGTTGACCAGTCCAAGGTCATGGGCTCGTTTAAGCTCGGCAACCAATAGCCGCCCCAGGTAAAGATCGGCAAACACCGGGCGACGTTGATAAACCACGGCAGTTACCAAATAAGCTCGGCCAGGTTCTGAATAACGGCCACGTCGTAACAAATGAGAATTGGGTTTGTGAAGCAATCCTTTGCTCCCCTGAATGGTTGAATGGTCCATTCAACCTAGCAGGCACCTGAGATGTCCCTGCTCAATACAGTTTCCCCATATTTCCCAATCCTTTGTGGCGAGGGAGCTTGCTCCCGCTGGGCTGCGCAGCAGCCCCAAAAAGCCACACCGCGCATCCACTGAACGCATGCGGTGAACGGGTTGGGGCCGCTTCGCTGCCCAGCGGGAGCAAGCTCCCTCGCCACAAAAGTTTGTGCATAGGGTTTGCGAGCGTGAAAATAATCGTGTAATTTTTCATGAAATTATTCGATATAAATTTCATGACCCCTCAAGAAGAACTTGCCACCCTCGCGGCGCTGATCCACGACCTGCGCAAGCACAAGAAGCTCACCCTGGCGCAACTTGCGCAAAAAATCGAGCGGTCGGTGGGGTTTCTGTCCCAGGTCGAACGTGGCCTGTCGCGCCCGACCGTGGCCGACTTGACCGCCATCAGCCACGCCCTCGACGTGCCCACCACCTACTTCTACAGCCTGCCCAAACCCAAGGCAGTGGACTGGGTCACCCGCCCCAACGAGCGGCGCACGGTGTATTACGCCAATGGCATCACCGACATCCTGGTGTCGCCAAGTATGAACGGCGCGTTTTCGATGCTCGACAGCCTGTTGGCCCCCGGCGCCAACAGCGGCGAGCAAAGCATGAGCGACCGTGCCGAACAGGCCGGGTTTGTGCTCGAAGGCGAGCTGACCCTGTGGGTGGATAGCGAAGCCGAGCCGGTCACCCTCGGTCCCGGCGACAGCTTCCACCTCGCCAGTTTCGCTCACTGCCGCTACGCCAACCTGACCGACCTGCCCGCCCGCGTCCTGTGGGTTTACAACTAGGAGCTGCACCCGTGAAAAGCCAATCCTCCACGTTGCTGGCCGAAGTACGCAGCTTTCGCCAGAACCACCCCGACGTGCGCTATGTCGACCTGATCGCCCTGGATATTCCCGGGCATTTCTATGGCAAGCGCTACCCGGTGGAGATGCTTGAGAAAGTCGCCGCCGGCAGCCCGCTGAAGCTGCCGCAGAATGCGGTGCTGCTGGGGGCCCAGGGTGGGCTGTTCAAGATTGGCGACTACTGCTTCAACGATGGCGACCCGGACGCCAATCGCCGATTGGTGCCCGGCACGCTCAAACCAGTCACCTGGGAGTCGCAGCCATTGGGGCAAATGCTCATCACCTCGGACGGCACCCAAGCGCCCATCGAATTCGAACCCCGCGAAGTCCTGGCCAAAGTGCTGGAACGCTTGCAGCACCAGGGCATTCACCCCGTGGTGGCGTTTGAGCTGGAGTTCTACCTGTTCGATAAACAGCTGGAAAACGGCCTGCCGCAATTTGCCCGCGACCCGCTCAGCGGAGATGCCGACGACCAGCCCAACCTGCATATCGAACGGCTGTCGCGCTTTAGCGACGTGCTCGACGACATGGCGCAAACCGCCAAGGACCAAGGCATCGACATCACGGTGATCACCGCCGAAATCGGCCCCGGCCAGTTCGAGATCAACTTCGGCCACTGCGACGACGGCCTGCGCGCCGCCGACTGGGCCGCCCTGTTCTGCCGCAGCACTCGTGGCGTGGCGCTCAAGCAGGGTTACCGCGCCAGCTTCATGGCCAAGCCCTACCTGCAATTTCCCGGCAGTGGCATGCATGTGCATGTGAGCCTTTACGACGCAGCGGGCAATAACTTGCTCGCGGCCCATCAGCAGCAGCCATTGCGCCACGCCGTAGCCGGTTGCCTGGAATTGCTGCCCCACTGCATGCCGATTTTCTCGCCCAACCACAATGCCTTCCGCCGCCTGGGCGGCACGGTCAACGCTGCGACGCGGGCGAGCTGGGGCTTTGAAGACCGCGATGCTTGTGTGCGCATCCCCGAGTCCGACCCGCGCAACCTGCGGATCGAGCACCGCCTGGCCAGCGCCGATGCCAACCCTTACCTGGTGCTGGCGGCGATCCTGGTGGGCCTGGAGCATGGCCTTGAGACCAAGCGTGAACCCATCGCACCACTGAACGAAGACCGCAACAGCGGCACCGATTTCCCGGTGGAAATGCTCGACGCCGTGCGTGCCATGCAGCAGCAACCGGTACTGCGCGACAAGCTGGGCGCGGAATTTGTCGACGTGTATTGCGAGAACAAACGCCAGGATCACTTGGCTTTCCAGCAAGAAATTCATGCGCGCGAATATCGCTGGTTTCTCTAAGGACGCGCCGCGATGGCGGCATAAAAACCTTGATCTAAATCAAGTAAAGGCTCTAGCACGGGCCTTTCAGGCTTAAGAATTGTCGAACAATCCTGGCCTTTGCCGTTGAGATCCATTATCATCCGGCGCCTTCTCGCTACCCGCCGGGTAGCTGTTTCAATGTGTCACCCGAGGCGCCCATGTACCGTTTTTCGTTTCACCGCCCTTTGATTGCTATCAGTCTGGGGCTGGTTTCCCATTCCGTCAGCGCTGCACTGCAACCCCTAGCCGAAGCCCCACTGGCCAACGACACCGAATTGCACTGCCACTTCAACCGCGACGCCAGCACCGACTGCACCACCACCTACCGCTACACGATCCTCAAACCCAACGGCCGCGAAATGCTCTCGCGCATCGATTTCGATTACTCCGAAGGCGATACCTTTGAAGTGATCAGCGCCCAGTCCACCCAGCCTGGCGCCAAGCCGGTCGCCCTCGCCGCCACGCAAATCGATACCCGCAGCGCGCCCAACCCAGACCAGGGTTTCAGCCGCGATAAGCAAACCTCCCTGGCCTTCCCCAACCTGCGCGTGGGCACAAAGATCCGCTACACCGTACGCCACCACTATCCGGCCAAACCGCTGATGAGCCAGTTCCATTACGTGCTCAAGTTCGGCCCCGGCGCGGCCCGCCGTGATCGTTTCAAGGCGCGCTTTACCGCCGAACGCCCGCTCCAGTGGCGTAGTGAAATGTTCGACGCCTTCAAAGTGACCCCTTCGAGCAACGGCAAAACCCTGGACGTGGCGCTTAAAGCGCCGATCTACCTCAACTACATCAATGAATCCTCCGCCGCCGCGCTGCTGCGCGTTCCACGCCTGGAAGTGGGCAGCGCCGTGGACCGCCAGGCGTACTTCGGTGATTTTGCCCAGCGTTACAACCAGATCCTCGGCGCCAACCTGCCGGCGCAAGCCGCCGCCGCCGTGGCCGCCGCACGCAGCCTGGCGCCGGCTGAGCAAGTGGCCGCGCTGATGCAGCACATCAATGATCATTACCGCTACCTGGGCGACTGGCGCGCCAGCGAGCGTGGTTATGTGCCGTTCAGCCTGGTGGAAATCGAGCAGCACGGCTACGGCGACTGCAAGGACCTGGCGACCCTGCTGACGGCCATGCTCAAGGCCAGCGGCATCAAGGCAGAGACCGCGTGGGTCAGCCGTGGCGACGTGGTCGATGCCCTGCTGATTCCTGGCACACAGGCGCCCAACCACGCCATCGTGCGTGCCGAAGTGAATGGCCAGGTGTGGTGGCTTGACCCGACCAACCCGGTCTTCGCCCCTGGCCAGACCATGCCCGATATTCAGGACCGCTGGGTGTTGGTCAACGACGCCCAGGGCCAAGTGCGCGAAGAACACATCCCACTGGAACGCCCCGAAGTCTCGATACGCCTGGACAAACAGGTGCAGTACGGCAAAGAGGGAGATGGCGCGGTCAAGGCGACTATTACCTTCAGCCGCCGGCCGCTGATGCAACTGAGCGTCGCCGATCGCCAGCAAGGCACCACCGCCACCGACCAGAACATCTGCGCCAACTTCGGCAACGACATCAGCGACTGCCAGATCACCCGCGACCCCACCAGTTTTGTGGTACATGACGGCTACAGCGTCAGCGCCCGCATGAACGATCAGCGCGCCCTGGAAAAACTGGCCAATGACTATGTCTACACCGACCCGTCCTTGAAAGACCGCTGGGAAGGTTACGTCAACTATCGTCGCCAGGGGCAACAGGCCGACCTCTACCTGGGCAACCCCGAAACCTATGACTACACCTACACCCTGGCAGGCGGGAAGATGGAAAAAGCCATCCCCGGCTGCAAGGTGCGCTCGCCCTGGTACGACCTCGACCTGGACGGAAAACTGGAAGACGGCTCACTGCGCTATCACTATCGCCTGAGCCAGAAAAAACGTTGGCTGACCCATGCCGAAGTCACCAGCGATGCGTTCGGCAAGATGATTGAAGAAGCTCGGGCCTGTGCCGAGCAGGTGCATCAGGTGGTGAAGCTCTAGACTATCCCTGACACAACACAGTCCAAATGTGGGAGCTGGCTTGCCTGCGATAACGGCGGGTCAGCTTGCACATGAGTGGCTGATACATCGCCATCGCAGCATAGGTATCTACACAACCTTGGAGGTTGTTGCAGCCAACGGTAACCACGATGCGAAGCGAGCCGCTCTTGATCTGCTTTTGATCT
>NZ_JASBQZ010000053.1:0-28853 GCF_029960685.1 Pseudomonas sp. AL10 | reverse complement strand
GGCCAGCGTGGTTTAACGGGGCGCCTGAGATCAAGATCAAGAGCAGATCAAGAGCAGATCAAGAGCAGATCAAGAGCAGATCAAGAGCGACTCGCTTCGCATCGTGGTTACCGTCTGCTGTTACAACCTCCGAAGTTGTGTAGATACTATGCTGCGATGGCATCGACTGGGTTTGCCTGATACACCGAGTTGCCTGCATCGCAGGCAAGCCAGCTCCCACAGGAAAGCGGTCGCCACATTGATAGCGAGCTGTTAGCGTTGCCGCCATTGCAGGCTTATGGAAAACGCTACTGATGCACTTTGGAAAATGGTTTCACACCAGCACCCTGCTGGTCGGCTTGAGTTTTGTGCTGGGCGGCTGCGCCAGCGTCTCCCAAACCTCCACCCCGGCAACCCTGGATAAGCTGTTGAGCGACCCGGCGCTGCAAGGCGCCACCGTCTCGCTGATGGTGCGTGATGCCCGCACAGGCACCACGCTGTATCAGCACAACCCACGCACCCGGTTGGTGCCCGCGTCCAACCTCAAGCTGTTGACCACGGCGGCAGCCATGGATGTATTGGGGCCGCAGTACCGCTTCGCCACGCAACTGCTGAGCAATGGCCTACGCCAGGGCGACCGGCTGACTGGCAACCTGTACCTGCGTGGCTTGGGTGACCCGAGTATTCAGTTTGCCGACTATCAGGCGCTCGCCGCGCAATTGGCCAGCCAGGGCGTGCGCCAGGTGCAGGGTGACCTGGTGTTCGATGACACCTGGTTCGATGCCGAGCGGCTGGGCGTCGACTGGTCCCATGATGATGAAACCACCTACTACGGCGCGCAGATTTCAGCGCTGACCGTGGCGCCCAATACCGACTTTGATGCTGGCAGCGTGCTGGTCACCGCCAAGGCGCCGTTGCACGTCGGCTCGCCGGTCGGCGTGGAGATCTACCCGCCCACCGACTACCTGCAACTGAATAACCGCGCCGTCAGCGGGCCGGGTAACAGCTATGGGATCAACCGTCGCCATGGCACCAACCTGCTGCAGCTCAGCGGCGCGGTGGCGCCTGGCCGGCAGAGCCCGCAATTGATCAGCGTGTGGGAGCCGACGCAACTGGTGGCCAACCTGTTTGAGCAAGCCTTGGCGCAGCAGGGCATCAAGGTGCTGGGGCGTCGGGTGATGGGCGGGGCAAGTCCTGCTGGGGTGACGGTGCTGGCCGAGCACCAATCGGCGCCGTTGCAGGAGCTGATCGTGCCGCTGCTCAAGCTCTCGAACAACGCCATGTCCGAAGCCGTGCTCAAGGCCATGGGCCGCCAGACGGCCAGCAGCGGCACGGCGGCGGCGGGCGCCGTGGCTGTGGCCGACTTTCTCAAGCGCCAGGGGCTGGACACCAGCGCTGTGAGCCAAGTGGACGGCTCCGGCCTGTCGCGGCGTAACCTGGTGTCGTCGCAAACCCTCACCGACCTGCTGCTGGCGGCCAGCAAACAACCCTGGTTCGACGCCTGGTACAACGCGCTGCCGGTTGCCGGCAATGCCGACCGTATGACCGGCGGCAGCCTGGGTTACCGCCTGCGCGGCACGGCTGCGGAAAATAACCTGCATGCCAAGACCGGCTCCATGGCCGGCGTGTCGTCATTGAGCGGTTACATCACCGATGCTCACGGGCGCAAGCTGGTGTTCGCGATGTTGACCAACAACTATGTGGTCGCTGGCGCGCAGGTAAAAGCCGTGGAAAACCGCGTCGCCGTGGCCCTGTCCCACAGCGAAGACTGATTCAGGGCTGATAGCCCATGCGCCAACTCACGGCCCGGGTCGCCGCCAGCAAGCGCTGCGCCGCCGGGCCATCTTCATCGGCATGGAACAGTGAAGTCGGGCCGACCACGGTCATCACCGCCGCCACGTGCCCGACCGCATTGAACACCGGCGCTGATAATGCATCCACGCCAGGCATCAGCAGCCCATGTACGAAGTGCAGGCCGCGGCTGCGGATTTGCTCGCACACGTTGGCATAGGCCTGATCGTCCGCCAAGGTGTGGGCGGTGCCGGCTAGAACCTCGCGCTCACGCAACTCCACGGTTTCCCGTGACGGCAGGTACGCGCTGAACACCAGCCCGGTGGACGAGCTGAGCAGCGGTAGTACCGAACCTAACTGCGTCACCACGGTGACGGCACGCACCGCCGGCTCAATGTGCACCACCGTCGCGCCCTGGTTGCCCCACACCGCTAGAAAGCAGGTTTCATTCAATTCATCGCGCAGCTCGGCCAGGGGCAGGGCGCCGACCTTCAATACATCCAGGCTGCCCAGCGCCGCCAACCCCACGCGTAACGCTTCGCGGCCCAGGCCGTAATGGTTGGTGGCGCTGTTCTGTTCGGCAAAACCCGAAGCGATCAGGGCCTGCAAATAGCGGTGCACCTTGCTCGCCGGCATCTGCACATGTTCGGCCAGGCGTGACAACGAGGTGGCCGGCGACAGTTCGGCCAGGGCCTTGAGGATATCGGTGCCGACTTCCGCCGAGCGGACTTTCTGTTTACCGGTGTCGCGGGGCTTTTCCATGGAAGGGCGAGAATCCGAGAGATGAATGGGCGTCTTTATAGCTTGACGGTCGATAGTGATCAAATTACGTTATGCGTAACTGGATTACGATAAATACAACTGACCCTCAGAGGACGATCCATGAACCTCGAATACCTGTCGGGCTTCGGCAACGAATTCGCCAGCGAAGCCTTGCCCGGCGCGCTGCCGGTCGGCCAGAACTCGCCGCAGAAAGCCCCTTACGGGCTCTACACCGAACTGTTTTCCGGCACCGCCTTCACCATGGCCCGCAGCGAAGCCCGTCGCACCTGGCTGTACCGCATTCAGCCGTCGGCCAACCACCCGGCATTCGTCAAGCTTGCGCGGCAATTGGCCGGTGGCCCGTTGGGCGCAGTGACGCCGAACCGCTTGCGCTGGAACCCGTTGGACATCCCGAGTGAGCCGACGGACTTTATCGACGGCCTGGTGGGCATGGTTGCCAATGCGGGTGCGGAAAAACCTTCGGGCATCAGCATCTATAACTACCGCGCCAACCGCTCCATGGAGCGCGTGTTCTTCAATGCCGACGGCGAACTGCTGATCGTCCCCGAACAGGGCCGCCTGCGCATCGCCACCGAGCTGGGTGTGCTGGACGTCGAGCCGCTGGAGATCGTGGTGCTGCCCCGTGGCCTCAAGTTCCGTATCGAACTGCTGGATGCGCAAGCACGCGGTTACGTTGCTGAGAACCATGGCGCCCCGCTGCGTCTGCCGGACCTTGGCCCTATCGGCAGCAACGGCCTGGCCAACCCCCGCGACTTCCTCACGCCAGTTGCCCACTACGAAGACCTGAAAAAGCCCACACCGCTGGTGCAGAAATTCCTCGGTGAGCTGTGGGGCTGCGAGCTGGACCACTCACCGCTCAACGTGGTCGCCTGGCACGGCAATAACGTGCCGTACAAATATGACCTACGCCGTTTCAACACCATCGGCACCGTGAGTTTCGATCACCCGGACCCGTCGATCTTCACGGTCTTGACCTCGCCTACCAGCGTGCACGGCCTGGCCAACCTCGACTTCGTGATTTTCCCGCCACGCTGGATGGTGGCCGAGAACACCTTCCGTCCGCCGTGGTTTCACCGCAATCTGATGAACGAATACATGGGCCTGATCCAGGGCGCCTACGACGCCAAGGCCGAAGGCTTCCTGCCGGGCGGCGCATCGCTGCACAGTTGCATGAGCGCCCACGGCCCGGATGGCGAGACCTGCACCAAAGCCATCAACGCCGACCTGGCGCCGCACAAGATCGACAACACGATGGCGTTCATGTTCGAGACCAGCCAAGTGCTGCGCCCGACCCAGTTCGCCCTGGAATGCCCGCAACTGCAACCTGCTTATGACGCGTGCTGGGCCGCGCTGCCTGCCACCTTCAACCCGAACCGGAGATAACCCATGACTCAACCAACGCAGACCCGCAGCTGGGTATCCTCGGCCAATGGTCACGCGGATTTCCCCTTGCAGAACTTGCCCCTGGGCGTGTTCAGTATCAATGACTCGGCACCGCGCAGTGGCGTGGCGATTGGCGATGCGATTCTCGACCTGCATGCCGCGCTGGACGAATTTTCCGGCGAAGCCCGGCGCGCTGTCGAAGCTACGGTGGGGGGCCAACTGAACGCCTTTTTCGAACTCGGTCGTGGCCCCCGCGTCGCCCTGCGCGAGCGCCTGCTGGAACTGCTGGCCGAAGGCAGCAAGCTGCAAACCCGCGAAGCGCAAGTGCTGCACCGTGCCGCTGATTGCCAGATGCACCTGCCGGCCAAGATCAATGACTACACCGACTTCTACGTCGGCATCGAGCACGCGCAAAACGTCGGCAAATTGTTCCGCCCCGATAACCCCTTGTTGCCCAACTACAAGTACGTGCCCATTGGCTACCACGGCCGTGCCTCGACCATTCGCCCCTCGGGTACAGAGGTGCGACGCCCTAAAGGCCAGACCCTTCCGGCCGGCCAGACCGAGCCGACCTTTGGCCCATGCGCGCGCCTGGACTATGAGTTGGAGCTGGGCATCTGGATCGGTCAGGGCAATGCCATAGGCGATGCGATTGCCATTGGCGATGCCGCCGAGCATATCGCTGGTTTCTGCCTGCTCAACGACTGGTCGGCGCGGGATATCCAGGCCTGGGAGTACCAGCCGCTGGGGCCGTTCTTGTCGAAAAGCTTTATCACCAGCATCTCGCCGTGGGTCGTCACCGCTGAAGCTTTGGAACCTTTCCGCAAGGCCCAGCCGGCACGTCCAGAGGGTGATCCTCAACCGCTGCCCTACCTGCTGGACAAGCGCGATCAGAACGCGGGCGCCTTTGATATCGAACTGGAAGTGCTGCTCACCACGGCTTCGATGCGTGAACAAAACCTGCCCGCCCATCGCCTGACCCTGAGCAACACCGAGCATATGTACTGGACCGTGGCACAAATGGTGGCGCACCACAGCGTCAACGGCTGCCAGTTGCAGGCCGGTGACCTGTTTGGGTCGGGCACCTTGTCTGGCCCGCAGCCGGGGCAGTTCGGCAGCCTGCTGGAGATTACCGAAGGTGGTAAAAAGCCGATTGAATTGGCTTCCGGTGAGGTGCGTAAATTCCTCGAGGATGGCGACGAAATCATCTTGCGTGCCCGTTGCAGCCGCGAGGGCTTTGCCTCCATCGGCTTCGGCGAATGCCGCGGTACCGTGGTCGCGGCGCGCTGAGAGGGCAGGGCCATGGAACTCTATACCTACTACCGTTCCACCGCGTCGTATCGAGTACGTATTGCCCTGGCCCTCAAAGGCCTGGATTTCACCGCGCTGCCGGTCAACCTGCTGGTGCCGGCCGGCGGCGCCAACCGCCAACCTGGCTACCTGGCGATCAACCCCCAAGGGCGCGTGCCGGCGTTGCGTAGCGATGAAGGGGCGTTGTTGATCCAGTCACAGGCGATCATCGAGTACCTGGAAGAGCGTTATCCACAGGTGCCGCTGCTCGCCAAGGATTGGGTCGCCAGGGCTCACGAGCGGGCGGTGGCGTCGATCATCGCCTGTGATATCCACCCGTTGCATAACTCCAGCACCCAGAACTTGCTGCGCAAGTGGGGGCACGACGAGGCGCAATTGCTGGAGTGGATCGGGCATTGGATCAGCCAGGGCCTGGGCGCGGTGGAGCAGTTGATTGGCGACACCGGGTTTTGCTTTGGCGAACAACCGGGCCTGGCCGATGCGTTTCTGATCCCGCAGTTGTACGCGGCCGAGCGTTTCAAGGTGCCCTTGGCGGCATACCCACGCATCGGGCGGGTGGCGGCATTGGCGGCCCAACATCCGGCCTTCATGCAGGCACACCCCGCCAATCAACCTGACACCCCCTGAACCCCCTGTAATGATCGTTCCTACGCTCAGCGTGGGAAC
Source organism: Pseudomonas sp. AL10 (assembly GCF_029960685.1). Taxonomy (NCBI): domain Bacteria; kingdom Pseudomonadati; phylum Pseudomonadota; class Gammaproteobacteria; order Pseudomonadales; family Pseudomonadaceae; genus Pseudomonas; species Pseudomonas sp. AL10. The sequence continues at coordinate 22,940 of NZ_JASBQZ010000053.1, read as the reverse complement.
GCCTCATGTGGCGCTCTGCGTCACGGCTCTAAAAACGGACGCGGAGCGTCCAGAGCTGTATTCCCACGCAGAGCGTGGGAACAATCATAAAAAAACAGGTACCTTGCGATGCACAATCAGATTGCCAGCTTTCGCGCGGCACTCGACGCCCGTCCGGTGTCGCGCTACCAATGGTTGATTCTCCTGCTGCTGGCACTGCTACTGGTCACCGATGGCTATGACGCCCAGGTGCTGGGCTATGTAGTGCCGGCGCTGGCCCAGGATTGGGGCCTGGAAAAATCCGCGTTCGGGCCCGTGTTCAGCGCCAACCTGCTGGGCCTCACCCTCGGCTCGCTGTTGGTGACGCCGCTGGCGGATCGGTTTGGTGTGCGACGCATTCTGCTGGCGTGCGTGCTGATCTACGCCAGCCTCACGGTATTGATGGTGTTCGCCAATTCCCTGACCACGTTGATGGCGGCGCGGTTTATCTGCGGGATCGGCATGGGCGGTGCGATGCCCAGTGCCATGGCGTTGATGTCGGAGTATTCGCCACCACGCCTGCGCACCTTGATGGTGACGCTGGCCGCCTGTGGCTTTTCGTTCGGCGGCGCGGCGGGTGGCTTTGTGGCGGCCGGGTTTATCGACAGTTTTGGCTGGCAGGCGGTGTTCCTGGCGGGCGGTGTGACGCCGTTGCTGTTGTTCCCGTTTCTGGTATGGCTGTTGCCCGAATCCCTGCCGCGTTTGCTGCGCGATGCACCGCCGTACCTGCGCTTACACAAGGTCACGGCGCGGATGCTGCCCGACTGGCAGCCACCGTCCGCCAGCGAAGCCGAGAACCGCCAGGAGCAGGGCAGCAAGCTGACCGTGGTGGAGCTGTTTCGCAACGGCTACGCGCGCCCGACGCTGCTGATCTGGGCGACTTTTTTTGTCAGCCTGATCCTGCTGTATTTCATGATCAGCTGGCTGCCTTCGCTATTGCTCGAAAGCGGCCTAGCGTTGAACGAAGCCAACCTGGTCACCTCCATGTTCCTGTTCGCCGGCACCTTGGGCGCCATTCTCATGGCTTGGTTTGCCGATCGCTTGAAGAGCAAAGTGCGGCTGCTGTCCGGCGTTCTGGCGGCGGCAGCGTTGTGCACCATCCTGCTGGGCTTGAACCACGACAACCCACGCTACCTGGTGGCCTGCGTGTTTGCCGCAGGGTTCTGCATCATCGGCGGGCAACTGACCCTCAATGCCTTCGCGAGCAACTTCTACCCGGCGCACGTGCGCGCCACCGGCACGGGCTGGGCGTTGGGGGTGGGGCGGTTCGGGTCGATTCTGGGGCCGCTGTTTGGCAGCTTGTTGCTGGCGATGCATATCCCGGTCGAGCAGATTTTCTTCTTCTGCGCGATTCCGGCGGTGATTGCGGCGTTGTTGATTATTCAAGTGCGGGCGCCGGGAGCTAACACGCTGCATAGCGACGTTCTCAAACCCTCACTGTAGGAGCGAGCTTGCTCGCGAAGCACGTCAACGATAACGCGGGCATCCTGGTTTAACGCGGTGCCCTTGCGTTCTTCGCGAGCAAGCTCGCTCCTACAGTTGGGAGTTGGGTCAGTGCATTACTGAGTTGGGCGGCAGGTGCCCCAGCCGCTCGGTCAGGCGCAGACGCTGGATCGGGTCGTCGCTGAGCATCAACGCGTGTTCCAGGTCAAAGCGTTCGGCGCTCGGGCAGTCCAGGCGTTGATACAGGCTGGCGCGCGCCAGGTAGTCGGAGGCGCTGGCGTTGCCCAGTTCCAGTACGCGCTCGGCGTCCACCAGGGCCGCCAACGGTTCGTCGTTGGCAAGGTAGAGTTGGCGCAGGTTGCGCGACAGCCGTTGCAGGATCGCCCGTGGCTCGGCGGTCAGCAGGTGGTCGGCCTGCAATTTCAGCTTCTCCCCGTATTGGCGCGCCAGCAACTCGCGACAGTCATTAGGGTACAGGCGCCGGCCGCCGCAAGGGTCCAGCAGGTGATCGGCACCCGGTACCCGCAGCAGGAAGTGCCCGGGGAAGTTCACGCCGACCATGGGGATATCCAGGCGCCGTGCCATCTCCAACGCGATCAGGCCCATGGCCAAGGGTTGCCCGCGTTTGCGTTGCAGCACCTTGTCCAACAGCGCGGCGGCGGGGCGCAACGGCGTATGGTCATCCTGGGCAAACCCCAGGTCATTCATGCGTCGCAGCAGCGGCTGGCCGAGTTCATCCGCCGGTAGCAGGGGCATGCCCAGGCTGACCTGTTGTTGCAGTGCACCAAGGTCCTGCAGGATCAACGCAGGTTGCACGCTGGTGTCATGCTCGGCAGCAATCCACAGCGCGGCTTCGAACAGCGCGGGGGGTGAACGGTCCAGGCAGGCGAAAAAAGCTGTGCGGGGGTTCATCGAGTTCTCCGGCGTATGCCCCCGTTTTAGCCTTGCTGCGAATTTTCGTCCAGCATCTTGAGAGATATCCCACGCGCTTATGTCGTAGATCCCACGAAAACGCGCGGCTTATTCCAGCGCAATCCAGCAGTTTTCTGCCGCAAGCCTATACTTGGCCCACTACCAGAAGTGATTCGGGAGCTCATTGATGTTTGCGCTCATGCACAGCACCCGCCTTGAATCGCTGCACCTGAGCGTTGATCCGGTGACCGGCTTGAAGGCGATCATCGCCATCCACAACAGTCGCCTGGGCCCAGCGTTGGGTGGCTGTCGTTACCTGGCCTACCCTAATGATGAAACCGCCGTGGCCGATGCCGCGCGCCTGGCGCAAGGCATGAGCTACAAAGCCGCACTGGCCGGGCTGCCGGTGGGCGGCGGTACGGCGGTGATCATCCGCCCCGTACACGTGGAAAGCCGTGCGGCGCTGTTCGAGGCGTTTGGCCGTTGTGTGGAAAAACTCGACGGCCGCTTCATCACCTCGATCGACAGCGGCACCTCGGTCGCCGACATGGACTGCATCGCCCAGAACACCCGCTTTGTCACCAGCACCACGGCCGCCGGCGACCCTGCGCCCCATGCCGCCATGGGAGTGTTCGCCGGTATCCGCACCACCGCCATGGCGCGCTTGGGCAGCGACAACCTCGAGGGCCTGCGCGTCGCGGTCCAGGGCCTGGGCAATGTCGGTTACGCCCTGGCCGAACAACTGCATGCCGCCGGTGCCGAACTGCTGGTCAGCGACATCGACCACGGCAAGGTGCAACTGGCCATGGAGCAACTGGGCGCCCACCCGATTGCCAACGACGCCTTGCTCAGCACGCCCTGCGACATCCTCGCACCGTGCGGCGTCGGCGCCGTATTCAACCGTAACAGTGTCGGCCAGTTGCGTTGCGCCGCCGTGGCGGGTTCGGCCAGCGCACAACTGACCAACCTGGACATCGCCGACCAATTGGAAGGCCGCGGCATCCTCTACGCACCGGACTATGTGATCAACTCTGGCGGGCTGATCTACGTCGCCCTCAAACACGCCGGCACCGACCTGCCCGGCATCACCGCGCACCTGTCGAACATCGGCAGCCGCCTGACCGAAATCTTCGCCCACGCCCAAGCCGAAAAACGCTCCCCCGCACGGGTGGCCGATGAGCTGGCCGAACGCCTGCTGTACAAATAGGCCAGGCATTAAAAAGGCCCTGAATCCATGATTCAGGGCCTGTTCAATTCGGGCTTTACTCCGCCGCCGGGTTCAGCAACTCGGACAATGCGTCCGGTTGGCTCTTGAACGCCTTGGCAAAGACATCGCGGTTCTTCGCCATGTAGATCCCGGCTTCTTCCACCTGCTGCTCGCTCAACGACGGCACGGCTTTTTGCAACACCTCTGCCAGCAACTCAGCGAGTTCAAGCATCTTGTCATGACGGTCAGCTTCGGCTTTATCCATGAACAAACGCTCCAGATCTCGGCTGCTGCGGTATACCACTTCGACGGCCATTCACCACCTCACATGCCTTCACGATAGTTGTCTTTTGCGACTACTGTATTTATATACAGCTAAAAGGATAAGCCAAACGTCGGGGTTTGGATAGTAGGTTTTTAATGTAGTTGGGAAATTGGGGGCTGAACCGGAAATTTCGCACAGCACGCTGAGGTTCTCGATCGTTCCCACGCTCTGCGGGGGAATGCATCCCGTGACGCTCCGCGTCACCCACGAGCAGGTCTGAGGGACGCGGAGCGTCCCAGGCGGCGTTCCCACGCGGAGCGTGGGAACGATCGGGGGGAATTAAGTGCCTCGTATCATACGGCCACCATCTTATTCTCCAGCCCTGGCCTTTTTTCTGCATGCAGAACAACCGTCACGTCCACCCCGCATTATCCGGTCGAGCCGACCTAAGGAAGCATCATCGTGAAAATCAACTGGGCCGAAAGGCTGCGTCAGCAAGTACATGGGCTGGCCGAGTCGCTGGGTAATCTGTTTGTCGAGTCGTTCCATTACCTGGCGCTGTTCGCCATTGGTGCGGTGACCGCCTGGGCGGCGGTGATGGAATTCCTGGGGATGCTGGAGAACGGGCACATCAAGATCGATGACATCTTGCTGCTGTTCATCTACCTGGAATTGGGTGCCATGGTCGGGATTTACTTCAAGACCAACCACATGCCGGTGCGCTTCCTGATCTACGTGGCGATCACTGCGCTCACGCGTTTGCTGATCTCCAACGTGTCGCACCACAACCCGCCGGACGTGGGCATCATCTACCTGTGCGGCGGCATTTTGCTGTTGGCATTCGCGATCCTGGTAGTGCGCTACGCGTCGTCGGCCTTCCCTTCGGTGAAGGTCGAAAGCCCGCGTCGCAAGGGCGAGGCGAGCCTGGAGACAGAGAAGGGCGAGCTTTAAAGCCCCACGCTGAAGGGCAGGGTACGGGCGGGCGGGCGCTGCAGGAGTTTGTGGCTGTCGCCGTCCGTCATCAGCTCCAGGATTTGCACGGCGCTGTGGCCCTGTTCGATGGCGATGCCGAACTGGATGCTTTGCACCAGGCGTTTGAGGCGTTGCGGGTCGTTGCGCTGTTCGGCGCTGATCATGCGCTTTGCCACTACGCCGGTCTCGTTCGAGAGGGTGAGCATGATGCTGCCGTCCAGCCGTTGGATGCTCAGGTTGACGCGGTATTGGGGGCTGAACGTGTCGGTGATGATCTGAAAAGGATTGTCCATGGTGCGTTACCGCCTGATAAGAACATGCAGTCATTGACGGCCGGTGTCGGGATTAGTTCGCATTGCCTGACCACTGGCCAAATTCCGTTTTCCTCGAAAGTTCTACAGCAAGGGCCGTGCCGTACAGCGATTTACCCGGCACAGAAATCCAAATGTGGGAGCGGGCTTGCTCGCGAATACGGTGTATCAGCCAACAAATACTTGGCTGAAGGACCGCATTCGCGAGCAAGCCCGCTCCCACATTTTTTGTGCTGCTTTTGGAGATCAGTGAGCTAATTCAGGGCATCACGGAAAAAACGATCGCAGACAGCGCAATCAGCCCGATGACCACCACAAACACATTCGATGCCTGGCCTGAATACTGGCGCAAAGATGGCACTCGGCGGATGGCGTACATTGGCATCAGGAACAGCAGGCACGCGATGATCGGCCCGCCCATGGTTTCGATCATGCCCAGGATGCTCGGGTTGAAGGTGGCCACGGCCCAGCAGGTCAGTACCATGAACAACGCGGTGCAGCGTTCCAGCCATTTCGCCGACATCGAACGGTTGCGCCCACGCAGGGATTTGACGATCAGGCCCTGGAAGCCTTCGCTGGCGCCGATGTAGTGGCCCAGGAAGGATTTGGTGATCGCCACCAGCGCGATCAACGGCGCGGCGTAGGCAATCACCGGCGTCTGGAAGTGGTTGGCCAGGTACGACAGGATCGAGATGTTCTGCGCCTTGGCCGCGGCCAGGTCAGCCGGTGACAGCGCCAGCACGCAGCTGAAGCAGAAGAACATCACCGTCAGCACCATCATGCCGTGGGCGGTGGCCAGGATGCCGCTGCTTTTGCGCTCGGCCTGGGCGCCGTAGACGCGCTTCTGGTCCACGGCAAAGGCGGAGATGATCGGCGAATGGTTGAACGAGAACACCATCACCGGGATGGCCAGCCACAATATCTTGAAGAACAGCGGCAACGGCATGCCTTCGCTGGCGGAGGCGAAGAACGCGCCATTCCAGTTGGGAATCAGGCTGAATGCCAGCAGCAGCAAGGCGGCCACGAAGGGGTACACCAGCACGCTCATGGCCTTGACGATTACGCCCTGGCCGCAACGCACGATGGCCATCAGGCCGAGGATCAGCACCAGCGACAGAATCGCCCGGGGTGGCGGCGCCATGTGCAATTGGTGCTCCATGAAACTGCCCAGGGTGTTGGTCAGCGCCACGCTGTACACCAGCAGAATCGGGAAGATCGCAAAGAAATACAGCAGGGTGATCAGCTTGCCGGCGCCGACACCAAAGTGTTCCTCGACCACTTCGGTGATGTCGCCGGATTTGCCCGACAGCACGAAGCGCGTCAACCCACGGTGGGCGAAGAAGGTCATCGGAAACGCCAGCAGCGCCAGCACGATCAGCGGCCAGAAACCGCCGACACCGGCGTTGATCGGCAGGAACAGGGTGCCCGCGCCGATGGCGGTGCCGTAGAGGCCGAGCATCCAGGTGGTGTCGTGTTTGGTCCAGCCGGTGGTTACTGTGCTTTCTCTGACATCGGGATTTTCGGCAGCAGGTGTACGTACATCAGTCATCGGTATTGCCTCGTTATTATTTTTGCGCGGGCTCACGTTGGGGCGGGTAGCAGTGCTCCGATCAGCACTCCACCCAGCTGACCGCCAGGCCGCCCCGTGAAGTTTCTTTGTATTTGTCATGCATATCGGCGCCGGTATCGCGCATGGTGCGGATGACCCGGTCGAGGGAGATGAAGTGTTTGCCGTCGCCGCGCAGGGCCATCTGCGTGGCGTTGATCGCCTTGACCGCCGCAATGGCATTGCGCTCGATGCACGGCACCTGCACCAGGCCACCGACCGGGTCGCAGGTCAGGCCGAGGTTGTGTTCCAGGCCGATTTCGGCGGCGTTTTCCAATTGCTCCGGGGTGGCACCGAGGATATCGGCCAGGCCGGCAGCAGCCATGGCGCAGGCCGAACCCACTTCGCCCTGGCAGCCGACTTCGGCGCCGGAAATAGAGGCGTTTTTCTTGCAGAGGATGCCGACGGCGGCGGCGGCGAGGAAGAAATTGACCACATCGTCGTCAGACGCGTCGGCGTTGAACTTCATGTAGTAGTGCAGCACGGCGGGGATGATCCCGGCCGCACCATTGGTCGGCGCGGTGACCATGCGCCCGCCGGCGGCGTTTTCTTCGTTGACGGCGAGGGCGAACAGGTTGACCCATTCCATCGCCGACAAGGTCGAGGTGATCACGTTGGGCTTGCCGATTTCCAACAGGCTGCGGTGCAATTTCGCGGCGCGACGCGGCACATCCAGGCCGCCGGGCAGGATGCCTTCATCGCGCAGGCCCTGTTCCACGCATTCGCGCATCACCGACCAGATATGCAGCAGGCCGCTGCGGATCTCTTCGTCGCTGCGCCACGCCCGCTCATTGGCCATCATCAGCTCGGATACCCGCAGGCCGTGCTTGTTGCACAAGGCCAGCAGTTCTACAGCGCTGGAAAAGTCATAGGGCAATTGCACATCGCTGGTCGGCGCAACGCCTGATGCGGCTTCGGCGGCTTCGATGATGAAACCACCGCCCACCGAGTAATAGGTTTGTTCGCTCAGCAGCCCGCTGTCGCCATAGGCGTGCAGGGACATGGCGTTGGGGTGATAGGGCAGGCTTTCGTCCAGCAGCAACAGATCGGTGTGCCAGTTGAAAGCGATTGCCTGGGAGCCTGCCAACATCAATTGGCCGGACTCGCGCAATTGCTGGATACGCGCATTGATCGAGGTGGGGTCGACGCGGTCTGGCCATTCGCCCATCAGGCCCATGACACAGGCGCGGTCGGTGGCATGGCCGACGCCGGTAGCGGACAGCGAGCCATACAGGCGTACTTCGACGCGACGGGTTTGGCTGAGCACATGCTGGTCGGTCAGGGCTTGGGCGAACGTCGCGGCAGCGCGCATCGGGCCGACGGTGTGGGAGCTGGAGGGGCCGATGCCCACCTTGAATAGATCGAAAACACTGATAGCCATGCTAAAGCCTTACAAGCAATGGAGTAGAAATCGCTGCCATGTTTTGTAGAGCAGGCGGAATTGGCGCGATACTGAGCCTATGGCTCGGCACTGACCAACGAATTATCCTAAGACACCCTTTAGCAGGACTAAACGCTATGACTCGCCCCCTCCACGGCCAGACCTATGTCTGGTTGCATGTGTTTTCCTGCGCCGCACGGCATCTGTCGTTCACCCGCTGCGCCGAAGAACTGCACATCACGCCGGGAGCGGTGAGCCAGCAAATTCGCCAGTTGGAGGAGCGCCTGGGCTTCCGGCTGTTTCATCGGCGTGCGCGAGGCGTTGAACTCAGCGCCGAGGGGCAGCGCCTGGCGGCCGTGGTGGGTGAGGCTTATGGCAGCATTGATGCCGAACTGCAGCGCCTGGACGCCGGGATGATCAGCGGCACCTTGCGCCTGCGTTCGATCCCCTCGTTTCTTGGCAAGTGGCTGACCCCGCGTCTACCGCGCTTTCAGCAGCGTTTTCCGGATATTCAACTGCGCATGGTCGCCGAAGACAGCAGCATCGCCCTGCATGAAGGCGACTTCGACTTGGCCATCGACCTCAACGACGGCAGCTACCCAGGGTTGTTATCCACAGCCCTGTTGGATGAACAGATATTCCCGGTGTGCGCCCCCAGCCTGTTGCGTGGCCGCCCGCCTTTGCATGGCCCGGCGGACCTGGCGCATTTCCCGCTGTTGCACGACATCACCGCCTGGCGTGGGAGTTATGAATATGCCGAGTGGGAGTTTTACCTCAATGCCATCGGCTATCACGGTGCCGACGTACGGCGCGGGCACACCTTCAACCGCAACCACCTGACCATCGAAGCCGCCATCGCCGGCATGGGCGTGGCGATTGCCCGGCGCACCTTGCTGAACGATGAACTGGAGCGCGGCACCTTGATCGTGCCGTTCGGCCTGGCGGTGCCCAACCATAAACGCTACGTGCTGCTGTATGCGCCGGGCGCGTTGAACCATCCGGGCGTGCGTGCGGTGCATGATTGGCTGGTGGAGGAAGCAGGGATTTTTCGCGGATTGCACCCGTTGGGAGAGGGGCAATTGTGAGTTTCGCAGGGCGTAAGAAGATGTAACTAACTCCCCACCCTAACAGCGTTTTTGCTCGTCGTCAGGGTTAATTTGTAATGTAGGATTTATCTTTGCAAAGGACTTGAATTGTTTCAGCAGGTGCTCAATTGTGTAATCAAGAGGTCATGGTTTCACCACCCCGGTGTTGCAGTTTGTGACCTCTGGCGAGCTAGCTGAAATAAGGGAAGAACTATGCAAATCCAAGTCAATAGCGATAACCATATTGAAAGCAGCATCCGACTGGAGGAGTGGGTACGTACTACCATTGAGAGCACGCTCGAACGTTATGAAGAAGACCTGACCCGTGTGGAGGTCTACCTGCGGGACGAGAACGGCGACAAGCCCGGCCCTCACGATTTGAGTTGCCGTCTGGAAGCACGGCCAAAGGGCCACCAACCAGTTTCTGTGTGCCATAAAGCCGATACGCTGGAACAGGCGATCGATGGCGCCGCAGTCAAGCTCGACCACGCACTGGAACATCTGTTTGGCAAACTGCAAGGCAAGCCGCGCGCTGCCGGTAAAAACCAGCCAATCAACAAAGTGAATGAAGACGCGTTGGAAGAGGAATTCCTGGAAAACGAGAACGCTGCCATTAACGGCTGATTGTTTTTTCATTCCCCCACTGAAAACGGGCCTGCACATGCAGGCCCGTTTTTCGTTCAGCGCTCGCGCCGGAAGAAATACCGGCTCAGCATCGCCAGCCCGCAGGCGCCCAACCCCGCAAACAGCATGGCCCAGCCGGCGCCGCTGCGCAGCGCTGTTTGCGCATCCTGAATGGTCAGCCCCGGCGCATCCAATTTGCCGGCGGCAATATGCTGGCTGAGGCTTGCCCACTCCAGCGCCGTGCTGGCAGGCAGAACCTGGGCCAGGTAATGGCTGATCCCTAACAACAGCACAAGGCCCATCAGCGCGATATTGAGCGCGAGGGTGATCAGCCGTGCGCTGAAGTCGATGCCCGAGGCCATGCCCGCGCGGTCAGCCGAGACTGAGCCGGTGGTGGTGTTGGTGGTCGGCGAATTGGTCAGCGCCAGCCCGATACCGGCGATCACGCAACTGAGCAGCACCAGCGCCGTGCTGGGTTGTTGGGCGTAATTAACGGCGGCCATCCCCATGAACCCTGCGCCCATTGTCCCCAGGCCCAGGGGAATGATGCGTTCGGCGCCAAAACGCAGGGCCAGGCGTTCGGCCAGCGGCGGCACCAGCAAAGTGGGCAAGGTGTACGCGAGCAATGCGGCGCCGGTGGTCACGGTGTCGTAACCCAGGCCCGCTTGGAAGTACAACGGCAGGTAAATCATGAACGGCCAGAAGCTGAAGTTCATGCCGATCGAGCCCATCAACGCGCCATTGAAGCGTTGGATGCGCAACACCGAGAAGTCGAACATTGGGTGGGCACTGCGCCGCTCAATCCAGATAAACAGCAGCAGCCCGAAGACCGACAGGCCGGCCCAGCCGAGCATCGCCGGGGTGCCAAAGCCGATTTCGCTGCCCTGGGTGATGAAATAGACCAGCGCAAACACCGTGAGTGTCATGGTCAGCATGCCGGCGATGTCGAGGCGATGGCTGGCCGGGTCGCGGGATTCCTGCACGCTGATGTGCAACAACGCCAAGGTGAACAGGGTCAGCGGTACGTGCACCAGGAACACCCAGCGCCAGTCCGTCACGGCCAGGATCAAGGCCCCCACCATCGGCCCGAAACCCAGACCCACGCCAGCGATCACGCCCCATATCGCGAAGGCCCGCGCACGCGTCGCGGGTTCGCGGAATTGGTGGGACAAGATCGCGAACTGGCAAATCATCATTGCTCCGGCGCCGATACCTTGAACAAACCGCGCCACGATCAGCGTGGCGGCGCTGTCGGCCAGCCCACAGGCCAATGAAGCTAGCCCGAACAGCCATAGGCACACCACCAATACGCGCCGACGACCAAAGCGATCCGCCAAGGTGCCCGCCGCCATGAGTACGCTGGTACAGGCCAGGGTGTAGGCATTCATGATCCATTGGGCGTCTTGAAAGCCCGTGCCCAGTTGTTGTTCGAGCGTGGGCAGGATGACTGGCACGCTGGAGATTTCCAGGCCGAACATCAGGGCCACCAGGCAGACGGCTGTGAGGGCCAGGCCGTTCCTGGCGGTACGCGGGGGCGTGAGGGCTGAGAGTGCGGCGGCGCGGGGCATACGACATTCCTTTCGAGAGCGGGAGGGGCTATTCTCTCGGGAACAAGGTTCTTTATTGGCGACAACTTTTCCATCGATAAGGGAACAAAGGGCGACAATTAAGCATGGCTACTCCTCGTTTTGATGGTGTTGAACTCTTTCTGCAGATTGTCGAAAGCGGCAACCTCACCGAAGCCGCCGAACGCCTGAACCTCACCCGCTCGGCGGTAGGCAAGGGCCTGGCGCGCCTGGAGGCACGCTTGGGCACGTGCCTGTTACAGCGTTCCACCCGGCGTCAGCGGTTGACCGAGGACGGGCAGGCGTACTACGAGCATTGCCTGCGCGCATTGGCAGAGTTGGAGGCGGCCGAGTCGGTGCTGGAAAGCGGCCGTCAGCAACCCCGCGGGCGTTTGCGAGTGAGCGTACCCCTGGCGTTTGGTCATCACTATGCCGCGCCAGCGTTGTGGGCCCTGATGGACAGCTATCCGGAACTGGAAATCGACCTTTGTTTTTCCGACCGCATGATCGACTTGGTGCAGGAAGGCTTCGATATCGCTGTGCGCATCGGCCCGTTGCCCGACACCGACCGCCTGAGTGCAAGGCGCCTGGGGCAGCAGGTCATGGGGCTGGCGGCGTCACCGGCGTATTTGCAGCGCAAGGGCGCCATTGAAAGTATCGAAGACCTGGCCGCTCATCGTGGTATCGCCTACCGCAGCAACACCGCGCAGCGCTCACGCCTGGTCTCTCCCCTGATCCTGGACGACCTCCAGGCCGTAGCCGATGCCGCCATCGCGGGCGTGGGCCTGGCCTGGTTGCCGAGTTGGTTGATTGCCCATTACGCACTGCGCGGGCAGTTGCAGGCCGTGCTGCCCAGCTATCGTGAGCAACCTGCACCGATCCATGTGATCTGGCCGACGGCGGCGCATATGCCGGCCAAGACGCGGTGTGCCATTGACGCGTTGGTGGCCGCCACCCCCAGTTGCCTGGCGGGCAGTTAGATCCTGAACACACTGAAAATCATCTGTAGGAGCGAGCTTGCTCGCGAAAAACGTCAACGGCAACGCGTGTTTGCTGAATGAACGCGGCGCCTGTGAGTTTTTCGCGAGCAAGCTCGCTCCTTCAAAATGCGGTCAGAACGCGATAGAGGTTTGCACATACACCGTGCGCGGCTCACCCACGTACTTGCCCTTGTTGTTGTCATCAAACGAGCGGGTGTAGTACTGCTTGTTGAAGATGTTTTTCACCCCCACCGCCACATTCAAGTCCGACAACTGCGGTCCGAAGTCATAGGCTGCGCGGCTGCTGAACAGCATGTAGCCGGGAATACGGCCATTGGCGCCGTCGGCGCTTTCGGCTTGGGTGTTGGCGTTGTCGGCGAACTGGCTGCTCTGGTAGCTGCTGTCCACATTCAGCTTCCATGGGCCTTCGGTGTAACCCACGCCGAGGGTACCTTTGTGCTTGGAGGAGAAAGGCACGCGGTTGCCTTTGTTCGGGCCGTCTTCGCGGATGGTCGCATCCACATAGGCGTAGGTGGCGTACACGTCAAACCCTGCCAGCGCCGGGCTCAGGCCGTCGAGGGCGTAGTTGATGCTCGACTCGATGCCCTGGTGGCGGGTTTCACCGCGGGCGATCACGGTGTCGTTGGTCTGGTTGCTGTCGTACTGGTTGTCGAAGTTGATCAGGAAGGCACCGATTTCCGCACGCAGGTTGCCGTTGTCATAGCGCGTGCCGAGTTCCCAGGTGCGGGCTTTTTCCGGTTTCACTTCGCCGCTGTTCACACGGTTGGGCATCTGGCTGTATTGCACGCTGCCGAACGAGCCTTCGGTGTTGGCGTACAGGTTCCAGTCGTCGGTGAGGTGGTAGAGCACGTTCAGCGCGGGCAGCGCGGTGTTGTAGTCACCCTTGTATTTGACGTTGCTCAGGTTGTTGGTCTGCTGGGACTTGATCATCTCGTAGCGAATGCCTGGGGTGATGGTCCACTTGCCGATGTCGATGCGGTCGTCGATGAAGAACGCATTGGCTTCGGTGCCGCCGCGCGTGTCGCGGTCGTTGCGGCTGTTGGTGGTGGGGATTTGCTGGTTGGCGGCAATCGGTGTGCGGTAGCGCAGTTCGTGGCCGGCTTCATTGATGTAGCGGTAGCCCACACCCACTTCGTGGCTGGTGGGGCCGAGGTCGAAGCCCTGGGCGAAGCGCGTTTCCAGGCCGCGTACCCAATATTCCCGTGGCGACAGCGACAGGAAACTGCCCTGGTCCAGGTAACCGCTGCGCAGGGTCTTTGTGAAGAAACTGTTGATCGTGAATTCGCGGCGGTCCTGCTCGTAGCGGTAGCCGACGTTGAACATCGTGCGGCGGCCCCAGAACTTGTCGTAGGGCCGAGTGGACTGATACGGGTCGGCCTTGTAGTCCTTGACGTTCAAACCGCCCGGCATGTCGGCCTGGCCTTCGTAGTACTGCGCCATGGCGTTGAAGCTGTTGGCGTCGTCCAGTTGGTATTTGCCCTTGAGGATCAGGTCGTCGATGCGCGTGTTGCTGTTTTCGCGCCAATCGCCGCCGCGGGTGCCGGAGTACAAGAGCGCGCCGCCCAGGCCATTGTCGGCGGTGCCGCCCGCCAGCAGGTTGCCGGTGGTCTTGAAGCCGTCGTGGCTGGAGGAGGGGCTGGTCTCGGTCTGCAAACCGCCCTTGACCGTCGGCGCATCCGGGATGGCACGGGTGACGAAGTTGACGATGCCACCGACGTTTTGCGGGCCGTAGCGCACCGCACCGCCGCCGCGTACCACATCCACCGCGTCCATATTGCCCATGCTGATCGGCGCGAAGGAGAGTTGCGGCTGGCCGTAAGGCGCGAAGGGCACCGGGATGCCATCCATCAGCACGGTGGAGCGCGACGCCAGGCGCGGGTTGAGCCCGCGAATACCGAAGTTCAGCGCCATGTCGTGGCTACCGGTGCCGTTGTTGTCCGGGGCGTTGACGCCAGGGATGCGGTTAAGCACATCGCGGGCCTGGGTGGCGCCCTGGCGTTCGAATTCTTCACGGCGGATCACATCTCGGGCGCCGGGGTGTTCGAACACGTTGGTTTGCGCCGCGTCACCGAGCCAGTCGCCGACCACGTTGGAGGTCTGCAACTCCAGGGTAGCGGGGGCGCCCGCTGGTTGCAGGCTGTAGGCGTTATCACCCTCTGCGCGGGCTTGCAGGCCGGTGCCTTCCAGTAGTTTTTGCAAGCCCTCGGCAGCGCTGTAATTGCCCGACAGCCCTGGGCTTTGCATACCGGCCGTCACTGCCGAACCGAAGGACACCAGCACGCCGGCTTCGCGACCGAATTGATTCAGGGCCGCTTCCAGGGTGGTCGGCGCGATGTGGTACGCCTTGGCGTCGGCTGCCATCACCGCCGGCAGTGCGGTCAGGCTGAGGCTGGCACCGAGCAGGAGTTGGCGCAGGGTACGGGCGAGAAGCGTCGGTTGCTGGGGCATGAAGGGCGGTCCTGAGAAGGAAGGATCAAGGGGGGGCTTTCCTTCTCTGTCACGCCAGGTGCGGAAAACGGCTCACAATTGCGTATAAATATTTTTGAATGCGCTTCCCACTGTAGGAGCGAGCTTGCTCGCGAAAGTCGTCAACGATAATGCGGGTTGTCTGGTTTAACGCGGTGGGTTGAGGTTTTTCGCGAGCAAGCTCGCTCCTACAAAAAGCGCTTGCATCACGCACGTGCCTGCACGGTCACCCAATAACGCGTAAAACGCCGCACTTTCACCGGCAGGCTGATTTCCAGCAGGTCGAGGATGCGTTCGCTGTCGTCCAGCGGGTAGCTGCCGGACAGCAGCAGGTTGGCCACTTGTGGATCGCAATGGAGCTGGCCGCGACGATAGCGCCCCAGTTCACTCAAGAAGTCTTCCAGGCGCATATGTGCGGCCACCAGCATGCCGTCGGCCCAGGCGCCGCTGTTGGCGTCGGTGGCGCGCGGGGTGTCCCAGCCTTTGCGGGTGAAATTGACCTGGTGCGCGGCATCAACGCTCAGCGCCAAGCCGTTGTAGCGGTTGGGCATCACCTCGACCTGGCCGGCCAGCACCGCCAGTTGGGTGTGGTCGTTGAACTGGCGCACAGTCAAGCGCGCCGCCTGGCTGCTGAGCAGGCCCTGGCCGGTCAGCACGTGCAACGGCGCCTGGCCTGCACGGGCAGTGAGCAGGATTTCACCTTCAAGCAGGCGCACCAGGCGCTGCTGGCCGTCGAAATGCACATCCACAGCGCTGCCGGTGTTGAGCTGCAACTGGCTGCCGTCGGCCAGTTGCACCGTGCGGCGTTGGCCCACCGGGCTGCGATAGTCAGCCGTCAGCGGCGGCAGGATATGTTGCTGGCGCAGGCTCCAGGCAGCGGCTGAACCGGCACCCAGAATCAGCAGCAACTTAAGCGCCTGGCGCCGGTTGCTGGAGGTGGGGGCATTCAACGCGGCGTGAGCCAGGGGCGAGGGCACGCCGCGCAGGCGTTGGTTGACGCGCTGGATCTGCTCCCACGCGCGTTGGTGTTCGATGTGAGCATTCAACCATTGCTGCCAGGCCGCCTGCTGGCGCGGGTTGAGCGCGCCTTGCTGCATTTCCAGCAACCAGTGCACGGCTTGTTCGGCGACTTGGCTGGAGACGTTCATAGGGCGAAGTAGCAGCGCATGGCCGCTTTGGTCAGGTGGCGTTTGACGGTGGCGATGGAGATGCCCAGTTGCGCGCCGATTTGCGCGTAGGTCAGGCCATCGAGTTGGGCCAGCAGGAAGGCGCGTTTGACCTGCTTAGGCAAGCCGTCGAGCAGTTGGTCCAGTTCCAGCAAGGTTTGCAGGATGATCGCGCGGTCTTCTTCCGACGGCGCCACGTGTTCGGGCATCTGCGCCAAGGCCTCAAGGTAGGCGCGCTCCAGGTCCTGGCGGCGGTAGAAGTTGAACAGCACACGCTTGGCCACGGTGGTGAGGAAGGCGCGCGGCTCGATCAGCGTTGGCGCTTCCCGGGCACTGAGCACGCGGATGAAGGTGTCCTGCGCCAGGTCGGCCGCGTTGTCCGGGCAGCCGAGCTTGCGCCGCAACCAGCCGGTAAGCCAGTGGTGATGGTCGTTGTACAACACTTCGACGGGATTGGACGGCTGCAACGCGATCACTCCGCAAGCATTCGACATGCTTTAGAGAACAAGAATTGTTCGCATTGTAGGGCCCGTGACCGGGTTCGGCAATCGGGCAGGGCAGGTGATTCATCCGTTCTCTTTTGCTTATGAGAATATTTATCATTAATATTGCGCGCTGATGAACCAGGCGCCTGCCGCATGAAAAGCAAAACCTCATTGCCCGTTTCCTACCGCCTTGCCGTCACCTCGCGCGTGCTGGCGGCGGTGATTGGTGGTTACCTGATGGCCTCCCTGGCCGCCATTTGCCTGGCGCTGTGGCTGCCCACTACCCGTGCCGATGCGGTGGTTACCGGCATGATGAGTTCCTTTGTGTTCTACCTGCTGGCGGTGCTCTGGTGTTTTGCCTGCCGCACGGCATGGCGCGCCTGGGCAGGGGTGATGGTGCCGAGTGCGCTGTTTGCCACCCTGGCCGGCATTGGTTTCTGGATGGCTCGCACATGAAAGAGGGCTTTCGCCAGGCCATGGCCTGGCTGCACACCTGGGCAGGCTTGATCTTCGGTTGGCTGCTGTTCGCGATTTTCCTGACCGGCACCCTGGCCTATTTCAAAGACGAAATTACCCATTGGATGCAGCCCGAAGTGCAGGCCCATCCCCTGGACGATGGGCGCAGCCTCGCCGTCGCGCAAAGCTACCTGCAACAGCAGGCACCCACCGCCGCGCGCTGGTTCATTACCTTGCCGACCCGCCGCGACCCCGGCCTATCGGTGATGTGGCAAGACAAGCTCGAGCCCGGCAAGCGCGGCACCTTCATCCAGAAAGTCCTCGACCCCGTCACCGGCCAAGCGGTGCAGGCCCGCGAAAGCAAGGGCGGCGAGTTCTTCTATCGTTTCCACTTCCAGCTGCAAATGCCTTACCCGTGGGGCCGCTGGCTGTCGACCATCGCCGCCATGGTGATGTTCGTCGCGCTGATCACCGGCATCATCACCCACAAGAAAATCTTCAAGGACTTCTTCACCTTCCGCCCCCGCAAAGGCCAGCGCTCCTGGCTGGACGGGCACAACGCGGTGGGTGTGCTGGTGCTGCCGTTTCACCTGATGATCACCTACAGCAGCCTGGTGATTTTCATGAGCATGGTCATGCCCGCGCCCATCGTGGCGTCCTATGGCGACGACAGCCGGGCGTTTTTCAATGAGCTGTTTCCCAACACCAACAATGCGCCGGCCCTTGGCCAGCCAGGGCAGTTGCTGCCGTTATTGCCGCTGTACCAGCAGGCGCGGGAGCAGTGGGCGGGTGGTCATGTAGGGCGGGTGGCGGTCAACAACCCCGGCGATGCCAACGCCTCGGTCAATGTGTTCCGCGCCGGCTCCGACAGCGTAGTGCATGCCTCCGGCAGTACCCTGTCGTTCAACGGCACTACCGGCGAGCTGTTGCGAGGCAGTGCCGAGCCGTCATTGGCGACGGCCATCGGTGGCAGTTTCTACGGTTTGCACATGGGCCATTTCGCCGGCCCAGTGCTGCGCTGGCTGTACTTTATTTGCGGCCTGGCGGGCACGGCGATGATCGGTACGGGCTTGGTGATCTGGCTGGGCAAGCGCCAGCTCAAACATGCCAAAGCCTCGGTCATGCCCTTTGAACTGCGCCTGGTGGAGGTGTTGAATATCGCCAGCATGTCCGGATTGATGATCGCCATCGCGGCGTTTTTCTGGGCCAACCGCCTGTTGCCGGTAAGCTTCGCTGCGCGTTCCGACTGGGAAGTGCAGGCGTTCTTTATCGCCTGGGCCCTGAGCCTGTTGCACGCCTTGCTGCGGCGCGGTCGCCAGGGCTGGGTCGAGCAACTGAGCTTCGGCGCGCTGTTGTTTGCCGCCATTCCATTGCTTAACGCCATCACCACCGCGCACCACTTGGGCGTCTCCGTGCCAAACGGCGACTGGGCCATGGCCGGCTTCGACCTCACCTGCCTGGCCAGCGGCATGTTCCTGGCCTGGGCGGCGTGGAAGATGCACCACCGCACCGCGCCGCAACCCAAGGCTGAGCGTGCCCGCGGGTTGACACTCAAGCAGCAGGCCCACTGATGCTCCTCGCGCTATTGATGTGCTACGCCGGGTTTACCGCGCTGTGTTTGTCCACCGACCGTCACCACGGCGAATTGCTGCACTGCAAACCCACGCCCACGCGGCGCCTGGCGCTGCGGGTGGGCGGCTGGTTGCTGCTGGCCGTGTCGATCTGGCCGGCCGTGCTTGGTGCTGGTTGGGGCCAGGGCCTGGTGGAGTGGTGCGCGGTGTTGATGCTCAGCGCCTTGCTGCTGGTGTTGCTGCTGCCGTATCGGCCAAGGCTGGCCTTGATCCTGGCGGGCCTCGGCCTGTTGGCCAGCCCTGTTGCGGCGTTCGCCCTATCTTGAGTCGGCCATGAGGATCAACCCACCGCCGCAACCCCAGGACAATCCGCATGCGGAGGCGGCCGGTGGGCGCGCGCATTTTTTGCAGGTGTTTTTGTCCCAGCGCTCGCAAATGGAGGCGTTGGTCAGCCGTCGCGTCGGGTGCCGCGCCACGGCAGCCGACCTGGTGCAGGATTTGTTCCTGCGCTTTTGGCGTCGCCCGCTGGTGCAGGTTGAAGAGCTGAGCACCTACCTGCTGCGCTGCGCCGGCAACATCGCCATCGACCACCTGCGCAGCGAAGGCGCGCGAGCACGCAGCAGCGAAGGCTGGCTGCCGGAACAATCTGACCACCAAGGCTGCGAACCCCAGGCAGCGTTGGAGGCGGGCAATGATCTGCGCCATGTGGAAGCCGCCTTGCGCAGCTTGCCCGAGCGCACCCGCCAGATTTTCCTGCTTAACCGCATCCACGGCCGCAAATACGCCGAAATCGCCAAGGCCATGGGCCTGTCCCAAAGCGCCGTGGAAAAACATATGATGCGCGCCCTCGAAGCCTGCAAGGCCAGCCTTCGCGAAGCACCGCCTCCACGCATGCCAGGGAAAGCCCCGTGAACCTCACGCCCACGCCCGCCCAGGAACAGGCCGCACTCGATTGGTTGTGCCTGCTGCATGACCAGCCCAGCAGCGGCGACCAGGCCACGTTCAGCCGCTGGTTACGTGCAGATCCCGCACACGTCGAGGCCTACTCCCAAGCCCAGGTGCTCTGGGAATTAAGCGAAGTACCGGCGCGCCAACTGGCCGATGAGGACGCGCTCGCCTTGCAGCGCTACCTCAATACGATCAACGCCTCCAAACGCTCCCGGGTAGCGCGTTGGTCTGGTGCCTTGGCCGTTGCCGCCTGCCTGCTGCTGATGGTGTCGATGGGCGCCGGTTGGCAGCCGTCACGCTGGGTCGATGAGTGGGGCGCCGATTATGTGACGGCGCCGGGTGAGGTAAAGACCTTCACCCTGGCCGATCAATCCAAGGTCACCCTCGACGCCGACAGCGCCATCTCTGTAGATTTCAGCCAGGGCGAACGGCACATCCAATTGCGCCGTGGTGCAGGTTTTTTCAGTGTGACCCACACCGGCCAACCCTTCGTGGTGGAGGCGAGCGGCGGTGAAACGCGGGTAATGGGAACGCAGTTTGAAGTGCGCCTGCAACCTGACGGCGCCGAGGTCACTGTGCTGTCCGGCCGTGTGGGCGTGACGCCCTCCAAACAGGGCCAGCAACAGGTGCTGACAGCGGGCCAGCAAGTGGCCTATGCCGACGGTATTGCCGACCCTTTGCATGGGGTCGACAGCGCCTCACGCCTGGCCTGGCGCGAAGGTTGGCTCAACTACTACAGGGCACCCCTGGCCGATGTGGTCCAGGACCTGAGGCGTTATTACCCCGGCCGAATTCTTCTGCTTAACGAGAATATGGCCGCCAAACGCGTCAGCGGCAGCTTTCCGAGCCAGGACCCTGTAGCGGTCTTGAACGCCTTGCAAGCGGTGTTGGGCTTTGAACAGCACACCTTGTTGGGCCGAATGATTGTGTTGCGCTAGGCCCGCAGCGCCTTCATCGAACCTTCATCGCAATCGCCACAACCTGTCACCAAACGGTTACACGTGCCGTGGATCATCCCTGGGTTCCTGAACAAGTGGTCAGGAAGCTCGCATCTGCCCCATACAACACAACAATGTCAGTAAGGGATCTACACGTGAACCACAACACTCTTTATGCCCTGCTCCTCGCATCGGGCCTGGGCGGCTTTGCGCCGCTGGTTTTGGCCGATGATGCCCAGGATGTAGGCTCGGTGAACATCGCCGGCAAGCAAACCCTTGGCAGCGGCCACATGATTCTCGAAGAAAGTGCCAAGGCACGCTCGACGGTGACCAAGCAAGCCATGGACGAAATGTCGGCCACCGCCAACGCCATCGACAAGCTCAAGTACACGCCGGGCATCAACGTTTCCAGTGATGACGCCAGCGGCACCAGTGGCACCAGTTTTACCATGCGGGGCATGAGTTCCGACCAGGTCGGCGTCTCGGTGGACGGCGTGCCGATCAACGATTCGGGCAACTACAGTGTGTACTCCAATCAGTTAGGCGACCCGGAAAACCTGGCCGAAGTGTTCGCCACCCAAGGTTCCTCCGAGGCCGACGGCCCGCACATCGGCTCCAGCGGCGGCAACATTGGCATGATCACCATCCGCCCGACCAAGGACGCCGGAGTTTTCGCCAAACAGATCGTCGGTGCCAACGCCCTGCGCAAGACCTTCGTGCGAGCGAACACCGGGGATGTGGGGGGCCTGAAAACCTGGGTGTCGGCATCCCACCTGGAAGGTGACAAATGGCGCGGCAAGGGCACTCTGCGCAGCGACAAGATCGAGTGGAGCAGCCTGTTCGAAGGGGATAACGGCAACTCCACATTGGCCACGATCAAGTACAACAAGCAGGAAAACTACAACTACAACAGCCTTAGCAAGGCGCAGTTCGACACCGAAGGACGGCGTAAGGATTACGCGCAAAGCCCGGTGTACAAGGCTGGTTTGCTGTCGGCGTCCTACAAGCTCAACCGCAACCCGTTCGAAAGCGTCAACGCCACGCTGACCCAGCGCTGGCAACTGCAGGACAATTTGTCGCTGACGCTCACGCCGTATTACTACTGGGCCAACGGTGGCAGCTTCAGCGGCCAGACGGCTTCCAACCTGGGGCCAAAGTCCGACAAGGCCGGCAACTACGACCTGAGTAACCTGCAATCGGCCAACTATTACCGCCCTTCGTGGACCGAAACCTGGCGCCCTGGCTTCACGGCGAAAATGAAGTGGGACATCAACGAAGAACACAGCCTGGACTATGGCTACTGGTACGAACGCGCACGCCAGCGCCAGACCCAGCCCTTTATCGGCATTAACAACGAAGGTGCCCCCGACGATGTGTGGGGCGACTACAACAGCGGCGGCCAGGTGGTCGACAAAAACGGCGCTACGGTCCAGGGCCGCCACTACTACACCGTCACTCCCGCGCAGAAGCTCTGGGTACAGGACAACTGGCAAGCCACACCGGACCTGAGTTTTGTTGGCGGCGTGGCCTATCAATATGTCGAGCGTGACGGCAACAACCTCGGCAGCCTGTACGACACACCGGAGAAGCGTAACACCCGCTACCACCAGTTCCTGCCCAACTTCAGCGCCAAGTACCAGGTCGATGAAAGCAACCAGGCGTTCTACAACGTCACCCGCAATATGCGCACGCCGCCCAACTACGTGCTGTACAACAAGGGCGACTCCGTCAGCCTCAAGTCCGAGTTGAGCTGGAACCAGGAACTGGGCTGGCGCTACACCGAAGACGATATGGCCTTGAGTGCGACCCTGTTCTACATCAGCTTCAAGGATCGCCAGGTCTCGACCACCGACGCCAGCGGTGACTACATGGTGCTCAACGTCGGCACTGTCGATAACAAAGGCCTGGAGCTGGAATGGAGCGGCCTGTTGCCGCACAACTTCAACTACTACGCGTCCTATACCTACACCCAATCCGAACAGAAGGATGACTTGCTCAGCAAGAACGTCCTGTTGCCGACGTCGGGCAAGCAATTGGCCAACGTGCCGGAAAACATGTTCAACCTGGTGTTCGGGTATGACGACTCGCGGTTCTACGGCAACATTGCGGGCAAATATGTCGGCAGCTTCTATGGCGATTTGACCAACAAGGAGAAGATTGAAGGCCGTACGGTGTTCGACCTGAACGCGGGTATTTATTTGCCGGTGGATAAGAAGGTCATCAAGTCGGCCGCGCTGCGGTTTTCGATGCTCAACGTGTTCGACAAGGAGTACTTGAGCTCGGCGCGTACCGTGGCGTTCAACTCGGCGCCGGTGAACGGATTGGGGGCGAGCACGGCGTATTACAACGTGGGTGAAGAGCGTACGGCGATGGTGTCGCTGGAAGCCAACTTCTAAGCCCAGCCCAAAGCCCAATGTGCAGAGCTGACTTGTGTGGGAGCTGGCTTGCCTGCGATAGCCATAGGCATCTACACAATTTTGTAGGTTGTAGCAGCCAACGGTAACCACGATGCGAAGCGAG
>NZ_JASBQZ010000052.1:22177-30268 GCF_029960685.1 Pseudomonas sp. AL10 | reverse complement strand
AGATCAAGAGCGACTCGCTTCGCATCGTGGTTACCGTCCGCTGCTACAGTCCACTCAGTTGTGTAGATACCTATGCCGTTATGGGCAAGTGTGGATATGCTGACGGCTCTCAAACAATGATTGCCAGGACGCGACCATGACTGCCTTGACCCTTGCTGCGGCGCAAACCGTTTCCATCCCGGGCGATGTCGCTGCCAATATCCAGCGGCACCTGGCGTTGATGTGGGCCGCGGCTGAACAGGGCGTGCAATGCCTGGTGTTTCCAGAACTGTCACTGACCGGCTACGAGCCGTTCCTGGCGGCCGACTTGGCCATCGCCCCGCAAGACGCCGTATTGGCGCCGTTGCGTGAGCTGGCGCGGGAGCTGCGGTTGACGGCCGTGGTGGGCATGCCGGTGCGGTTGGCGCCACAAGCAGGCGTGCTGATCGGCGCGTTGGTGCTGGGGGCGGACGGCTCAGTCGGCGTCTACACCAAGCAGCACTTGCACCCCGGTGAGGAGCTGGCATTTGCTGCGGGGCAGGGCGGTGAGGTCTTGGCATTCGGAGATGACCGCATAGCATTGGCGGTGTGTGCGGACTTTTCCCAGGCCAGCCATCCACGCCAAGCGGCGGCAGCGGGCGCCACAGTGTATGCCGCAAGCGTACTGATCAGCGAGGCAGGCTACGCGGCGGACAGTGCTTTGCTTGAAGGCTATGCGGCCGAGCATGGCCTGTTGGTACTGATGGCTAACCACGGTGGCCCATCTGGAGGCTGGGCTTGTGCCGGTCGCAGTGCGATCTGGACCGCCGATGGCAACTTGCTTGTTGCCGCCCCCGGTGTCGGCGACGCGTTGGTGATCGCCCGTCGCGACGGCGGGCAGTGGACCGGCCAAGTGGTCGCCCTCTGAATGAGGTTTCATTTGCGCCGGGCCATCGAGCAGGACCTGCCGTTTGCCCGCACCCTGACCCAGCAGGCCATGAGCCATTACTACCGTCAGAACGGCTTGTTGTGGTCCAGCGACGGCTTCGACGTGGCCTGGGCGGGCCGCGAGAACTGGCTGATCTGCAACGATGACGTCGTCATGGGCTTTATCAGCCTGAGCCGCGATGGCAAGGCCCTGTATATCCGCGAGCTGCACCTGCTGGAATGCTGCCGCAAGCAGGGCGCGGGCACATGGGTGCTGGAGCAAATGGCGTTCAAGGCACGCGTCGAGGGCCTGGGCTTTCTACGTTTGACGGTGTTCAAGACCAACCCGGCAAGAAGGCTGTATCAGCGCTTGGGGTTGAGCATTGTCGGTGAAGAGGATGGCTTCTGGCGGATGGAGCGTGAGTGTCGCGCACTCACATCGGACTAAAACATGCACGTCCTACAAATAAGCGCATACTGCTGTCAGTTAGTGCTTTGTTCGTCGTGGGATTGAGCTCTTGGCTCATCCACGATAACGCCCTCTTTCATGCCCAGAAGTACCGCCACTTTATGGGCTTCTCCACGCCGTCCCTTTTTGCGCCCGGAGAGCACTTGATACGTGGTTGCCGGGTCTACGCCATGCTCCCGGGCGAACGCTTGAACTGACTTTCCTTGATGTTCCAGCCAGGCCTTGGCTTGTGCAGCAGTACGGATTCCGGGCATAGTTCAAAACCGTTCAAGTTTGTTTAACGAAGTGATGGTGTGACACCTCTTGGGGTGTGCCAATTTAGGATCATACATCCAAATGAGTGGAATCGGTTCGCGCTTAAGGCAAGAAAGAGAGCGACTTGGCCTGTCGCAGAAAGTTTTTGGAGAAATTGGAGGCGTTGAAGCGAACGCCCAAGGCAAATATGAAAGCGGTGGTCGTGCACCCAAGGCCGACTATTTGTCTCGCGTCGCCGAAAAAGGTGTGGATATCCTGTACGTGTTGACCGGCAGCCCAACGCCGATCCAGCTGGATAACCTGAGCAAGATCGAAGAGAAAGTGCTGGGCAATTACCGAGCGATGTTCAAGGAAGACCAGGACGCAATCCGTCGCTTGACCAGTACCTTGGCTGAGCATTCATCCGTAGTGAACGGAAAAGCCAAGTCGCCCCCCCAGGAATCCTGACCTTTAGCCCAGGAAACAGGGCTGTTCGCCAGCCGGCGAACAGCCGCAGCACGTTTAATCTCTATATATATGACACTTGCAACTAGGTCTGCGCCTTGGTTTTTTGCTAAGGTGTTCAGCAACCTATAAGACCATATCGCGAGGTGTCTGCTTGATTAGGGTGCTAGTAGTCGATGACCATGATCTCGTTCGTACAGGCATTACACGAATGCTGGCTGACATCGACGGCCTGCAAGTAGTCGGCCAGGCGGAGTCGGGGGAGGAATCCCTGATCAAGGCCCGGGAGTTGAAGCCCGATGTGGTACTGATGGACGTCAAGATGCCTGGGATTGGCGGTCTTGGTGCCACGACCAAGCTATTGCGCAGCCATCCGGACATCAAGGTCGTGGTGGTCACGGTGTGCGAGGAAGACCCGTTTCCCACCCGTTTACTGCAAGCCGGTGCCGCCGGCTACCTCACCAAGGGCGCGGGCCTGGCCGAGATGGTGCAAGCCATTCGCCTGGTTTTTGCCGGCCAGCGTTACATCAGCCCGCAAATTGCCCAGCAATTGGCCATCAAATCGTTCCAGCCCACCAGCGATTCGCCGTTTGATGCGCTGTCGGAGCGGGAAATCCAGATCGCCCTGATGATCGTCGGTTGCCAGAAGGTGCAGACCATCTCTGACAAGCTGTGCCTGTCGCCCAAGACCGTCAATACCTACCGTTATCGTATCTTCGAGAAGCTTGCCATCAGCAGTGATGTTGAATTGACCCTGCTCGCAGTGCGCCACGGCATGGTGGACGCCAGCGCCTGACATGACCACACCGTTTGATCCCAGTGCCTTTCTCTCCACCTGCAGTGGCCGCCCCGGCGTGTACCGCATGTTCGACAGCGAGGCGCGCCTGCTTTACGTGGGCAAAGCCAAGAACCTGAAGAACCGTCTGGCGAGCTACTTTCGCAAGACCGGCCTTGCGCCGAAAACCGCCGCCCTGGTGGCGCGTATCGCCCAGGTCGAAACCACCATCACCGCCAATGAAACCGAGGCGCTGCTGCTTGAGCAGACGCTGATCAAGGAATGGCGGCCGCCTTACAACATCCTGTTGCGTGATGATAAATCCTACCCTTACGTGTTTTTATCCGACGGCAACTTTCCCCGCCTGAGCATTCACCGCGGGGCAAAGAAGCAAAAGGGCAAGTACTTCGGGCCTTACCCCAGCGCCGGGGCGATTCGTGAAAGCCTGAGCCTGCTGCAAAAAACCTTTTTTGTGCGTCAGTGCGAAGACAGCTTCTACAAGAACCGCACCCGGCCGTGCCTGCAATACCAGATCAAGCGCTGCAAGGCGCCCTGCGTGGGCCTGGTGGAACCTTCGGAGTACGCCGAGGATGTGCGCCATTCGGTGATGTTCCTCGAAGGGCGCAGCAACGCACTCACCGATGAGTTGTCCGGGGCCATGGAGCAGGCCGCCAGTACCCTGGATTTCGAAAAGGCCGCCGAACTGCGCGACCAGATCTCCCTGCTGCGCCGTGTCCAGGACCAGCAAAGCATGGAAGGCGGCACCGGTGACGTTGACGTGATCGCCGCGTTCGTCAACCCGGGCGGCGCTTGTGTGCACCTGATCAGCGTGCGTGGCGGGCGAGTGTTGGGGAGCAAGAACTTTTTCCCGCAGACCGGTATCGACGAAGACGTGGCAGAAGTCATGGCTGCGTTCCTTGGCCACTATTACGTCAGCAGCCCTGAGCGCGACCTGCCGTCGGAGCTGATCGTCAATGTGGTGCACGAAGACTTTCCCACCTTGATCGAAGCGATCCACGAGCTGCGCGGCCGCGAGCTGGACATCAGCCACCGCGTACGCGGCACCCGTGCCCGCTGGCAGCAACTGGCCGTGACCAACGCCGAACAGGCCCTGGGCGCGCGGCTGGCGAACCGACAGCACGTCGCTGCACGCTTCGACGCCCTGGCCGAGGTCCTCAATTTGGACGAGCCGCCCCAGCGCCTGGAGTGCTACGACATCAGCCACTCCAGCGGTGAGGCCACGGTGGCCTCCTGCGTGGTATTCGGGCCGGAAGGGCCGATCAAGGCCGACTATCGGCGCTACAACATCGAAGGCGTTACCGCAGGCGATGACTACGCCGCCATGCACCAGGCGCTCACGCGGCGTTTCAGCAAGTTGAAGGACGGCGAGGGCAAGTTGCCCGATATCCTGCTGGTAGACGGCGGCAAGGGCCAGTTGTCCATGGCCCGTGACGTGCTCAACGAACTGGCGGTGCCCGACCTGATCCTGCTCGGCGTAGCCAAGGGCACCACACGCAAGGCCGGTTTCGAAACGTTGTACTTGAATGATGCCGCCCATGAGTTCACTTTGAAGGGCGACTCGCCCGCACTGCACCTGATTCAACAAATCCGCGACGAAGCGCACCGTTTCGCCATTACCGGCCACCGCGCCCGCCGTGGCAAAACCCGGCGAACCTCAACCCTGGAAGGGGTTGCGGGGGTCGGCCCGACGCGCCGTCGTGACTTGCTTAAACATTTTGGTGGCTTGCAGGAGCTGTCCCGTGCCAGCATTGACGAAATAGCCAAAGCACCCGGTATCAGTAAAAAGCTCGCTGAATTGATTTATGCCAATCTGCACAGCGAATAGAATGCCTTCTCACCTCGTAGCCAGTTGTGCCGATGAATATCCCTAATCTGATCACCGTTCTACGCGTCCTGCTTATCCCGATTTTCATTTTGTTGTTCTATTTGCCGTATGAATGGAGCTACGTCGCGTCCAGTTCGGTATTTGCCTTCGCAGCCGCCACCGACTGGCTTGATGGCTACCTGGCACGCCGTCTGGAACAGAGCACGCCCTTCGGCGCGTTCCTCGACCCCGTGGCCGACAAACTCATGGTGGCCGTCGCCCTGGTGCTGCTGGTGCAGGAACACGGCAACCTGTGGCTGACCCTGCCGGCCGCCGTCATCATCGGCCGCGAGATCGTCGTGTCGGCCCTGCGCGAATGGATGGCCGAAATCGGCGCCCGCGCCCACGTGGCCGTCTCCAACATGGGCAAATGGAAAACCGCCGCGCAAATGCTCGCGCTGGTCATCCTGCTGGCCAACCCGTCGGACTTCTCGTTCTGGGTCCTCACGGGCTACGCCTTGCTGCTGGTCGCGGCCGGCCTGACCTTGTGGTCCATGCTGCAATATCTGCGTGCGGCCTGGCCCCATCTGCGAACCACCGTTGAAAAGAAATAAAACTTTTTTGAATCAAGGGGTTGACGGGTGCTGAGGATTCTATAGAATGCGCATCACCAAGCGGGAATAGCTCAGTTGGTAGAGCACGACCTTGCCAAGGTCGGGGTCGCGAGTTCGAGTCTCGTTTCCCGCTCCAAACGTTAAAGAAAAAGCCACTCAATAGAGTGGCTTTTTTTTGCCTGTGATTTACGGAATAGACGCTTAGGCGTCTTTTTTTGTGTGCAAAACCTTGGGCGCCCAGGGTGATCCTTTAAGACTCAAATTCGTATTGTTAACGGATTCGCTCAGTTCACCTGTCGCCAAGCCAGCTACTGTTTGTTCATCCGCCCGGCGTACATAGACCTTTGGTCATGCGTCACTTCTGGTACCGATAATCCTGAGTCACGGTGGTTTACAGGCAGTGGACTTGCCACATGTCCTGGCAACTGCTTGAAAAGGCCTCTCTGCGTGATGCGCCCCCAATGCTCACCCGAAGAAGCTATGCGACATCGGAATTGGACCCCATGAACGCGGTGTTTATACTCAGTGAACCTGCATTACGAAAGGCGCAAAAAACACATGGAGCTATACGAGGAGCAAGGAATGGTCTACGGCCAAGAGAAAGAAGCGCGCACAGGGCGACGATCAACGATGCTTCGCGCTGCCAGCGCGGAATATTCCGGCGTGCGTCTGCGGGTAGTGCTGTCGGAGTGCAAGATCGCGCCAATGGATTTCGCGCTATTTCTGAAGATCAGCCCTCAGCGGCTGACCAATTGGTTTTCTCGTGGTATCCCGCACTCGCAGCTCGATAGGATCGCAGGACTGTTGAGCGTTAATGCACAATGGCTGGAAACAGGGGCTGGGGAAAAATTCCCGGCGACAAGCGAGTAGCGAGCCCTGCGGGAGCACATAGCAGGATTCCCCAACCGCAACCGCCGTAAGGTTCCGGTCCGCTTCCGTGAAGACACACAGGTCCAACCCGTCACTGATGACATAGGACGACAGCAGGTAACCGCCAAGTTTCAGAGCCGCGTCGTTGTAGCGCCGATGCTCTGCGCGCACATCGCCCCAGTCGCCGCAGATGTGCCGGCGCACGTAGGGAAGCGGGTCGAGCAGATCCTGTCGGGTCAGCGCGTCGACACAGCGGGAGATGGTCAGGCCACCGAAGGGAAATCGTGGCTGAAGGCTGAGGAGGGCGGACATGGGGATGCGCAGTTCCTCCACGGCGATGGGGCTTCGTACTCTAGCAAGGTCGAACGTTCCGACGGCGAGGTCGCGGTCACAATCACGCACGTGATGGCGTTGCTTGTGGGTCGGCAGGCGTGCTTTGGCTGGGTAGAAAAGCTCCATGGGGCCGGCTCTTGGCAACGTGTCCAACCCCGCAGGTACTTCATCGTTCGCTGACCCATGACTTTGTCACTTTTTATGGGTGAGGGCGTTCGGCCCCGCTGGTTTCCTTGACCGCATACAACAGGCAGCGTACCGCTTCACGATCCTCATCCGACAATGAGCGGTAGTAGTGGATCAAGCGCTCTTCTTCTCGATTGATTTGGCGGGGCCGCAGGGATGTGCCGGGGGCGGTGCGTAATGAGGGAAAAAACGAAGTATTTAGCATGACCCTATTTCTTTATGAGATGAATGGAGACGTGGGCTTCTTGCCCGGAACAACTGAATACATAACGTTTATTGTAAGAAAGAGCTCGTCATTTTTTGTGACTGCTGAGTTTTTCAGAAGGGGCTGTCGGAAGGGCTTGGCAACGGTGTAGGAGCGATCTTTCAAACCCGGTTTGAAGGTGCGATTGAGCGGAGAGCCCGCCAAACTGGTATCCCTGGTCAGATTGGCGGTGGGGAGGTGCGAGCCTGTCAAAAACGGGACACCTCCTTGAAGGCGCAGGTCAAATAGCGCATCGCCACCCGGTCGGTTTCCGACAGCGTGCGGAAGTGTTCAATCAACCCACCTGATTCATCCGTTATAGGCTGATTCGCATTGACGGAACCTCAAGAGGCTGTACGTGACTCAAGGTCTATTTCGGCCGGCCACTGCACTTTGGGGGCCAAGCGACGCGCGAGATTGAAGCTCACGTCTTCGTTGTTCCAGTCACGAGGTGGGCGGGGAAAAGCGGGCAGGGCTTGCGGGCCTTGTTGCATGAACAGTTGGGCCATGGCCCAGTACATTTCGCCTTGTTGAATTTCGTGGGCGAAATGAAAACGATCTATTACTTGGTGGGTGCCAGGTTTCACCACGGCAAGGGTGACGGTTTCGATGAGGCCGCCACTGCCCATGGGGCCGTACACGCTGCAGGCTTCGGCACGCAGGTTATCCCAGTCATAGACTTCGGCCCGAACGCCCCAGGCGGTGCGGCTGAAGGGCCTGAGGCCGTCGCGGTAAAAGCGGTAGACGTAGACTTTGCGTCGGAAGCGGTTAAAGCGGATGGGTTCGTCGCGTGGAGGGGCAACGTCCATTCGCCAGAAGTAAATCCCTAGCCACAAAGCTGTGATGAGTCCAAAAAATGCTACTAAAACGAGAGAGGTAGGGGGGGCACTATGCTCTTTAACTGCAAAAGCAACCAGCGTAGCCGGAAAGCCTAGAGACAATAGAAAGATGAAAGGAACCATCCAAACACCAACTCCACGAACTCTCATAGTCGCGCGCGCTAGTTCGAGATACACATCGTCAACATAATTGGGCGGATTCGATAGTACGGGTGGATACGGTTCAATGGAGGGCGACTCGTTTGGTCCCGGCAGATCGCGCTTCCAGCCAGGAGCAGGTTTGTCGAGTAAAGGTGCTTTAAATACCATGATGAGCTGTTCCAAGTTCGGGGTGAACGCCGCTTGTAATCTT
>NZ_JASBQZ010000052.1:0-22077 GCF_029960685.1 Pseudomonas sp. AL10 | reverse complement strand
GACGTAGACTTTGCGTCGGAAGCGGTTGAAGCGGATGGGTTCGTCGCGGGGAGGGTCAACGTCCATTCGCCAGATATAAATGCCTAGCCATATGCCAGTAATAAATACGATGGGGCCTAGCAAACTTAGCACTAAGGGAGGGAGGTGTTGCTCCGTGACAACATAGCTAATCATACCTGCTGGTGTAACCATGGACAGCAGGAACATAAAAAGAGCTATCCAAATACCAATCCCCCGAGTTCGCACTGTGGCGCGTGCCAGTTCAAAATATACATCGTCAACATGATTGGGCGGATTCGATAGTACGGGTGGATACGGTTCGTTGGAGGGCGATTCGTTGGGTCCCGGCAGATCGTGCTTCCAGCCAGGAGCAGGTTTGTCGAGTAAAGGTGTTGTGAATAGCATTGGAGTAGTTCCAGTTGGGGTTGAGAGCTGTTTTTTACCTTCGCTTCAAGCGGGCAGCAGGCAACCAATAAGCAGGCACACTGTTGGTGATCGCTATGGGAAAAGTAGGCAAATGCCCATGCCGAGCTCACCCAAGGCGGTGGTTTACAAGCTATCCATCAAGATGAGCTCGGCGTAGGCATCGTGAATGTCGCGATCGGGCCAGTAGGTTACCGACAAGGTCGCCGCTTCAATGTTGTGCCGACGGCGGTCGGGCAACAGTACAACCGCGCCTTTGATATCGTTGACCTGCGAGTTACGGGCATCGGCCAACGAGACGGTGCGAACTTCCTGCGTGGGCAGGGTGCTGTCGGCCCGGTAGTCAGGCTTGTTCGGGCGTTTGGGCACAGCCAGCGCCGTTCGGCGTTCGCTGGCGGCGGTTGCCAGGGTGGGGGGATTCAACTCGCCTTCGGCCAGCACTTCGCCGCCGGTGTACTGGTTGGCGGAGCCATCGCCGTGACGATGAACCGTCAGTGACCAGCGATAGGCCGACCGGTTGGCATCGAAGAACGGCAGAACCAGGCGATATTCGAGGTGCTGTTCATGGACCTGTGCGCCCACACTACCCATGGGGCCGCCCCAGCCATGCGAGCCGCTATCGACGATTCGCAAGCGAAAGTTGACGCCGGCCTCAACGCCAATGGTCGCGGCATTTAGCTCGGCGATGGCGATGTGGGCGTGTTCTGGTTTGTTCCAATGAACAGGTGGAACTTCGTTGTGCATTCCAAAGAAACAACGGCGAGCCCAGCGGTCGAGAGGTGTTGATTCTTCTCCCTCGGCCCATTTGTACAAACCGTATCCTGCTAGGCCGAGAAGTATGGCTATGCCCATTGGACCAAGTAGCGTACTGGTACCTGCAACGGCGGCCCAAATGCTGGCTCCCGCTCCCAGACCCGAGGCAATGGCAGATAGGAGATAACCTCCTGCTGCTGGAGTATCCCCTTCGTTCCGAGTGCGATTAAAAGCAAACCCCGCTCGCGTCGCATCGTACAATCCCGCCACAGCACCAATACTCCCGCCAGCCCGTACGAATACGTTGCCCACCCGTGCAGTCGCTCTTGCTGCAGTCATCGTCTGGGCAGACAAGCTACCCGCCTTCTGCACCTGCACCGCCCCCTTTTCCAGAGCGATGCCTACAATTTCCACCCCTCCACCCAACACCCCTAAACTACTGCCATACACCGCCAACCTGGCCTCAACGGCCTTTTCGCCCATGGCTTTCTCCGCTTCCTTGAGACTTTTGTTCAGCGAGTCGCTAAGCAGGTACATCCCCCCCATCGCCATCAAAAACTCGCTACTGCCGACCGCGCCACGCAGCCCGGTAAAGCCGGTGCGAACCCATCCAGCCGCCAGGTACGAGGACACCTTGACCCCCTGCAACACCTTGCGCGCCTGCGGGTCCAGGGTGCCAACCCCGACTGCGATTTCGACTAGCGCAGCGTGGGCACCTTTGCCCAGTTGATCCACGCCGAGGTTGGCCTGGCGCATCAGGCTGTCCTGCAGCTCGGTGACCTGGCCTTCCACCCAGACGCTGAGGGTCACGCTGAGGTTGGCTATTTTGGGGTCCAGCACCGCCAGGCTGAGCAGGCCGCCCTGAATCAACGGGCGCACCTGTCTGCGCACCTTGCGGGCCTCTTCGTCGGTTTTGCCCAACTCGTCCTTGAGGCCTTCCCAGGTGCGATCGATGGCATCCGCGGCCTTGCGTTGCAGGTTGCGCAGGTGCTCGCATTGCAGGGCGTAGTATTCACCGAGCTTCATCTTCACCTTGAGTTCGGTCAGATGAATGCCGTTGTAGAGCAGTTGGCTGGCACTGTTGAGACGCGAAACCGCCCGGCCCACGCCAGGGCCGAGTGACGGTTGCAAGCGGGCGGCAGCGGCATTGAGGGCGCCGAGGAGCTGCGCCATGGCATGCTGTAGACGGGGGCGGACATGCTGCTTGAAGTCGTCGTTGGCGATGAGCTTGGTAAGGGTAGAGTAGAGCTTTTCGCTGTCGTTCCAGTCGCCATCACCTGTTGCATTGAAACTGGGCAACAGATCGGCCAGCAAGCCTTTGTCACGCAAGAGAAGGGCGCGGTAGATCGGGCTCTGTGGGTCGTTCAGCCATTCACTCCACAGGGAGGCGGTATGGCCGTTATCTTGACTCGCGGGCGCTTCACTGATAGCACCTTCAAGGCACAGCGCCATGGTCTGACTGTAGGCCCGTCCTGATGGGCGGTCATTACCGTCGTAGTCATTTTGCTCGACACACACGAACAGGCTGGAGCGGCACGCTGCCGCGTAGGCGTGTGCGCTTTGGTCGATGTAACGCTGATAGTTGGCGCATTCCTGCTCATACAGTTGGTGAAACAGGGCACGGCTCTGTTCATCGTAGCGCTCTTCCAGTTTCTGGTTGTGGGCGAGTGTGCGCTTCTGGACGATCCGCTCGCGTTGCTGCTCAGGGCTGGAAAATACCGGAGGGCCATCGCCGGTCATGGGCTCGACAGACGCCGCTAGGGGCGTCTGGCCTTCTGCCTGTTCGCGATGAACTTCGCGAATGGCGAGCAATAACTGAGAGGTCTGGTAGCGATAAGCCCGGTCCGGGTCGTTCATCCAGGCCTGGCGCTGCTGCACCCAGCGGTTGCGCGTGTCGTTGAGCTCCTGCACAAGACCAATGATGTCATCCAGTACAAACGCGAGGACGCCTTGTTGGAGCTTGTGCTGTGGGATGGCGCTGCGCAGGAAGCCCTTCAGCGCGCCCAGGCGATGGGCGCGGCTATGGAAACCGTGCACGCTGTCGAATCTTGGGGCTGCCTCTTGCGGGGGATGCTCATAAAAACGCCAGTCGGGTTCGGTAGGGATGGGCAATGGGCTTGTCGGGTGGTGCTGGTATTCGTAAACCTGCTTGTCCACCTGCAGGTTTTCATCGGTCATGGCCAGGCCAACGCTGGCGGGGTTGTCGCGTGCGCTGGCGAGGTCGAGTGTCTGGAACCGCTCTGAAGCCTGACCGGCCTTGTAGGCGTCCAGCACGCTGGCGGGCCACGGGTCATTGGCAAAGGCCAGCCACGCTTGGGTGTGTTTGTCCGTGTCGATGTTGAGGAACGAGGCCGGGCAGTCGTGGTTGGCCGCGACGCACGCATCGGACAGCGGGGTCTCGTTGGCAGGCGGCGGTGCGTAGGGGTTGAATTGACGTAGATAACCGTCCGGGCTGATCTGGTAAGCCTGCCAGGTTTTGCGATCGAGCAAGACATACAGGTAGCCGGCGCGCAAGGTGCGCAAGCCCAGGCGCGTGTCAATATGCACGGTGTCCGGGCGCACAGGCTCGTTCGGTGAGCGCGGCACCAGCGCGTGGCGCAATGGCAGGATGGGCAACCCTTTACGTTGGCAAGCTTTGCATTGATCGTTTGAAATGGCGGTTTCGGCTATAACGATGCCCAGTTGTGTGCCCAAGGTCATTGAGATGCTCCGGCATAGGTCAGGTCCGACACTGCCCTTTGCAAGGCGATGTCGTTGTAGGGGACCAGCAGTTGGCTGAGCGGCGCTTGCCCCTGAACCGCTTGTTCAATCACGGCGCGAAAGCCGGTGTGCTGGTGCAGATGCGGATGCAGCATCAGGCGATGCAAGGCGAGTGTCAGGATGTCGTCCTGGCGGCTAAGCCCAAGCTGACGGGCTTGCTGGATATGGATATAGGCTTGTGCCGCCGCTTGGGGCGGCAGCGCAGTAGGGCCGCTCCAGCGAGCCGGGGCATACGCCAGCGGCAATTGGAGTGCGCGACGCCAACCGCTCAACAAGGCCGCAACCAAGGGGGCGTCCTGCTGTACCGCCGTCGTGTGGCTGCCCGGTACGGTGCGACGTTCGGGCGCGCCCACCAATACGCTGCCGGCACCGCTGCTTGTGGGCAGGAACCAGCGTCGAATTGGCCACCAGGGCCCCTCATTTTTGTCGAAGGTGCCAGCCAACAACTCCAGCCGAACGGGCTCATGGATCGGGAAAAACACTTGGCCTTGCTTCGAGGGCAGTAGCCCGAGCGAAACGATGTGGGCACTTAGCTCCTGGGAGGGGGCGCTGCTACTGAGCCAGCCGCACACGTAACGCTTGTGACGATCCATCTCCTCATGAGCGCGTAAGGCAGATAGCGCCAATAGTTCCTGCGACGGCGAAGTTCCGGGTGTCGCGAGGGCCACCAGCGCTGGGCAGGCCGACGGCGTATGGATCAGATCGGGCCGATGCACAGGCGTGACGGCATCGTCGCCGAGCGTTTGGCGCAATACCTCTATGCGTAATGGATCGTCTGCGGCGCAGTCGGCCAAGGGGTCGAGTAATAAATACAGGGTGGCATCGGGCGCATGCTGTTCGGCCACGAACGCCTGGACGCTCGCCGGCCTCATCGGTTTTTCTCCACACAGGCCTGACCTGTTTCGGGCTGCAGCTGCAGCTTCAGGGCTTGGCCGTTGCCTGGGTTTGTGGCGTTGACCGGGCCACGCAGGGTTATCGCTATGCCATTGAGGTGAATGCCTTGCGCGTCGAGCGTGAGGCTACCTCCCGGGCTTTGGAAGACCACACGCTCACTGGCTTGCAGTTGGTAGACCGTGGTGGTGTGGTGTATGCCTTGGCCGGCAGTTAGACGATGTTGCCCCGAGATCGTTTGCTGGCAGTGGCCGCCCACTTCGCTGTGGTGGTTGGCTGTTGTGGTGTCGTAGCGGTTATTGCCGACCCGCTCACTGCGATCCCGACCGACAGTTGTCTCATGGTCACGTCCCGACGAGAGCGTGTGGTCCCGGCCGATCACGTGGGACTGGTCGTTCCCGATAGTGATCTGCTCGTCATTGCCTACTTCTTCTTTGCGGTTATTACCTACAAACGTTGTGTTGTCATGTTTGACATGAACGTTCTTGTCCTTTTCAGCATGGATAAACACCTCCTCGTGCCCTAGCTCATCCTCAAAACGCAGCTCATTGAAGCCATTGCCTTTATGGGTTTGGCTCTTGATGGTCATCCGCGTCTTGTGTTTGGGCAGCTCATACGGCGGCAGATTGGTCTCGCGGTAGGTACGACCTGTGGCGATGGGCTGGTCAGGGTCGCCATCCAAAAAGCTGATGATCAGTTCCTGATCCACGCGCGGCACGGCCATGGCGCCCCAGGTCGCACCGGCCCAACCCTGAGCCACACGAATCCAGCACGAGCTCTGGTCGTTGTTTTTATCCGAACGGTCCCACGGGAACTGCACCTTGACCCGGCCCCATTCATCGCAATAAATCTCTTCCCCTGGCGGCCCAACCACCGTGGCAATCTGCGGGCCGTCGATGCAGGGTTTGTCGCGCAGCGGGGCTTTCCAGTCGGAGGTCCAGCGGATGGCGGTGGCGGTCATTTCATAAGACGTGCCGTGGCCGCTTCCAAATGCCTCCTCCTCCAAGCTGGTGTGCTGTTTGCCTTCGTGGGTGATGGCGATGGTGCGCCAGCGGTCGTTGAAGTCTTCGCGGGGATGCTCGTTGAGGTCGAACGCCAGCCCCGGTTGCAGGCGTGCGTCGTCACCGGCCAGGTGCGCCAGTTTGGCGTCATTGCGCAGGGCGGTGAGCCGAGTCTTGGTGAAGGGTTGGCCGGCGATGTCGCGTTTGTAGCGGCCGGGGTAGTCGTAGCGCTCGTAGTCCTTGTGCTGGTTTTTCAGGTCCTGGTCGCCGGTGGCGGTGTGCTGCTGGTCGTAGCGCGGGTGGGTGAAGGTGTAGTCGCGTTGTACCTGGCGGGCGGTGCGTACTTGTTCGGTGTAGTGAAAACGGGTCAAGGCCGGTTCCGTGGCATCGCCGCCGGCCATGGGTTGGTAGATCACGGGGCAATGTTTGTGCGTGCCGATGGTACCCAGGCCGCCGACGCGGTCGGTGAGGACGAGGGTGTGGCCGTCGGCGCGGTGTTCGAAGGTGTAGAGCAGGCCTTCCTCGGCGGCGAGCCGGGCGATGAAGGCGAGGTCGGTTTCGCCGGCCTGTACACAGTATTCACGAGGTTGGTGGTCGAAGCAGATTTCGCGGCGCAGGTCGGTCAGTTTTTGCTCGGCCAGCACACTGGTGATGATGTCGGGCACAGTCTGGCCCTGGAAGATGCGCCAGTTGGAACGCAGGTCGAAACGCGCCAGGGTCGGTTCGATGACGGCTGTGTAGCGGGTGCGACGAAAACCGGTGTCGCCCTGGGTAAACAGGCTGACCAGGCCATGGACGTAACGTACTGGGGTTTCACCACGCCATATGGTGAATAACCCCGCCAAGTCGAGTACCCGATTGAAGTCGATGGCCGCGTTGTGGCTGGCCAGTTGCAGTTCCAGTTTGAACGGCTGGGACAGGCCTTCTTCAAGCGTGAAGGACACCACGTCGAAGGCATCGCCTTTCAAGGGGACGAAGGTAAAACGCAAGTCGCATTGGCGGGGCATGGGGCCTCCATTTCAGTATGTAAGTGTCAGTCGATCAACCAGCTGCTATCACCGTTTTCCAGTTTTCCATCGTGGTCGGTGGTGTCGCCAACTCGGGCCACGGCTTTTCCTTCGACGGTCATAGAGCGTGAGCCGCTGGTGATCACGGCGCCGCATCCGAGGGTGTCGCCGACACGGGCGACAGCTTTGCCATTGACGGTCATGTTGCGGGCGCCGCTGTCGACGGTGGTGGGGCCACACAAAGGGCAATCATGGTCGTGTCCGACCAGTACGACGGCAGGCATAGAGCCTCCTTATAGGTTTCAAGTCAGTGAAGGGTCCGCCGCTGCACGAGCCGCAGCGGCGGAGCTGGATACGCGCTTAGCCCGCTGCTGCCGGCTTGCGCCAGTCGTCCGAGGCTTCAGTACCGGCTACCACATGACTCCAACTGACCTTGCGGTAGGACAGGCTGGTTTTGATCAGCTGGGTGTAGTTCTGGTTGTCGCTGTCTTGGGCGTGGGGCAGCACGGTATGGATATCAACGACGGTGGCCTCTTCCAGCTTGGTGGTGAAAAAGTGCTCCTGCTTGCCATCGAGGTTGGTGCGAAACCACTTGACCTCGACGGTCGGCAGCATTTCGCCGGTGGCCAGGGCCTGATAGAGCAGTGGCGAGGCTTTGTTCAGCGCGCTGGTGAAGGTCAGCGGTTTATGCACACGCTGTCCGGTGGGTTGACCGCTTTGCGGGTCGGTTGGGGCACCGATTTGATGGTCGATTTCCTGGGCGAGGATTTCGTCTTCGTGACCTTCCACAAAGACGTTGCCCACCGAGTCAGCGGTGAACGCGCCTTTGGTGATATGCCCCTGGTTTTTGCCGTGGATACTGATATACGCGGGTGTTGGCATGACAAGCTCCTTGTCGCGATGATTGAGCGACCTTGAGGTCGCGGTTTATGGCCGAAACGGCCATGGCTTTGCAGGCGCTCGACATGAACGCGCTGAAATTCGATTACAGGTGCAGCACCCGCTCCAGCGACACCAGCACCTGCTGGGTGATGGTGTTCAGGCGGATCGAGTAGATCGTGTAGGCGACGGTCAGCACGACGGCGGCCATGGCCCATGGCGTCCACAATGGCCAGGCGCGTTTGATTCGGTAGTTGCGCGGCGCGACGTTGGTCAGCGGGTCGGTGAGGCGTTTGGGTGTTTCGCCGCGAAGAGGGCGTAGTAATCCGTGCAATTGGTCGATGATTTTGCGTATTTCGTCGTCGCCCTTGGCGTGGGCGCCGTATTTGCCTTTGAGGCCGGAGATCAGGCACTGGTACATGAACTCCAGCACATGCTGGTACCTGGCTGCTTCGGGGATCATGTTGTTCA
Source organism: Pseudomonas sp. AL10 (assembly GCF_029960685.1). Taxonomy (NCBI): domain Bacteria; kingdom Pseudomonadati; phylum Pseudomonadota; class Gammaproteobacteria; order Pseudomonadales; family Pseudomonadaceae; genus Pseudomonas; species Pseudomonas sp. AL10. Next base: position 13,892 of record NZ_JASBQZ010000052.1, on the reverse strand, counting down.
TGATGGTGAAGAATTTTTCGCCGCCTCGGGTCTCGCCGTGGAACTGGCTGAGCAGCGAGCGGGCGCTCCAGGTGGAGAGCCTGCCCCAGGTGGTGCGCATGACCACCTCATCCACCAACAGGCACAGGCTGTAGGAGTAGGCCTTGAGCATGCCGGCGTCGTAGTCGAGCTGGCGGACTTCTTCCATGATCGCAGTGATCTGGTTGCTGACGCTTTGGTACAACGCAGGCACGTCATGGTGGTGGTCCAGACGGCGCAGGCGGATGACCAGACCGATCAGCGGCGTGGCGGCATCGCACAGCGGGTTCCAGGCCACGCCGCGTATGTCGTACTCTGGATCCGCCAAGTAGGTGCGGTTGCTGACAGTGATCGATTCGCCGCTAACGTCGATGGCGCCGGAGACATCCTCGTGACGCCATGAATCTAATGTTTCCTTATTCATCTCTCTCACTCCTGATCGCCCAGAACTGCAATTCCAGCTCGGGGAATTCACCGGCAATATGGAAACCGAACCCGCTGCCACTGCTCAGGCTTTGCCAGGCAGGGTGATGGCGGTCGAGTTCGAAGTAGCTGAAGCCGGCATGAAACGGCAGGTGCCGCGGCGCCACTGGCAGCGGCCGCAGTGGAATGCCCGGCAGTTGCAGGCTGACCAGTTGCTCCAGGCCTTCGGTGGAGCTGATCTTGATCTGCCGGGGCAGTTGCTGACGCAGGGTCTCCGCCGGCAGTCCGGCGCGCACGGCGAGGATGAATTCGGCGTTGTCCAACAGGCGCTTGTCGTTCAATGCGGCGCTACGCACGCCGTACTCCTGATCGACGATGGGCAACGACACTGCGCGCGGTTGCAGCACGGTGCCCAAGGCGCGACGCAGGGTGTGCTCCAGGATCTGGAAGGATTCGCGCAGGTTGTCGTGCTGGTAGGCCGGGTATTCCTGGGGCAGGTGGCCTTCATCGGTGAAGGTCACCAGTTCGCCGCAGGCTTGCGCCAATGCGATGTACAGCCGCTCCGGGTGAACCTGGCGTTGCCGGGCCAGGTGCTGGAACAGCGGGAACAAGCGGTTGAGGGTTTGCAGCAGGTTGAAGTCGGTGACATCGGCCACCCCCGACTGCCCCGGTGAGCCGATACGCTGGGCCAGGTTCTTGGCGCGCTCGCGCATCAGCCCGGCCACTTCGCCCAGGTAGCGATGCAGCGCCGGCACGGCTTGCAGGGATAGGCTGGTGGGATAGAAGTGCTCATCCATCACGAGGCTGCCGTCGGGGCGCTTGTCTTTGATCCTGCCCAGGGCGATACCGGTGAAGGCGCTGCGGTCGCTGCGTTCAAGCATCAGTTGCAGGTTGGGCACGGCCAGGTCCATGCCGACCTGATCGCCGTCATCGCTGTGGGTATCGCGGATTTCCTCGCGGCGGGCGATGTAGCGGCTGTTGCCGTACTGGTCGGGCCAGCGCACTTCGAGGGCGCCGTTGGACCGCAGTGGCAGCGCCAGGTAAACGATCTGGTTGACCGCGCTGCTGTCGGCGATTTCCAGCGGGGAGGGCGGCGCCAGGTCGTGGGGAATATCGAAGACGCTGCCGTCGGGCATGATCCCGCGTGCCTGGGTAATGGCGACTTTACCGAAGCTCAGGTACTCGGTGTTCAGCGTCAGTTCGCTGAAGCCGTAGAGGGCGTCGTTGAGGCTGTGCAGGCGCTGATGCACGGCGGCTTCGGCGGCGCGGGCCTGTTGCTGGAAGTGTTGGGGCTTGACGAACAAACCTTCATGCCAGATGACGGGGTTGCGTGAACTCATCAGTAATTACTCGGGGCAAAAGCGGCTGAAAGGGGCGTCATCGGGTTTCTCCCTTGAGGCTGACCTGGGCGGCGTCCAACTGCACCAGCACCGCGTACTGGCGGCCTTTGGGCTCGACGCGCAGGCGCTGTTTCCACTGGCCGACGTCGCTGCTGTGGTAGTTGGCGATCACCGCGATAAAACGCGTGTCTTCATCCAGGGCACGCAGGTCGATGAACTTGAATTGGCCGGGCTGGAGCAGGTAGTCGTCGGCCCGGATGTAGGTGCTGCCCAAGGTCTTTTTCAGGTCCTCGGCCAGGGCTTCGGGGCTGGCGTTGACCAGCAGCGAGTCATCGGTGAGTTGCAGCACCTTGAAGGCGATCGGCGTGGCGACATGCTCCAGCGCCGGGCTGCCCCATGGGGTGGTCAGGCTCACGCCCTGGGCGTCGTAAGCGCCGAGCAGCGCGTCCTCGATGGGCGACATTTGCTCCGCAGGCGTGGGCTCCAGGGTCAGCACCGATTGCGCTGGCACGGCTTCGTAAAGATGGTTGAGCAGGGTTTGCACTTTGTCCGTCAGCGCCTGCGGGCTGGCGGCCTGGACGTTGAGGGTGTAAGGCGAGCGGTTTTCGTCCTCTACCGGTGCGGTGCCGGTGCTGATCAGGCGCGGGTTGACGTTGTCGCTGGCGTGCAAGCTCAGGGAGTAGCGGCTGGGCTGATCTTCGGGGCCGCCGACCGGGATAGAAGGGGTCCAGATCACCTGGCCGATCTTGCCTAGCATGGTGCAGCCGCCGAGGGCCAGGCAGGCCAACAACAAGGTGCATAGGCGCAGGTTGCTGAACAGGCTGAAGCTGTGCTTGTGTGCGGGCGCGCCAATATCCGCCAACGGTTTGGGCGGCGGCGCTTTATGCATCGCCCGCAGCGGATCGCCTTGCTCGCTTAAATCCACGGGTTGGCAAAGGCGTTCGAATTCCGGGCAAACCGCAGGTGCAACTTCGGCCGGTGGAAGGTTCGTTACGTCCTCCAGGTGCCACTCCAGCAGGCCATCCGGGCGACCACTGAACAGCGCTTCGAGCGAACGTTGCCCTGGCGCATACTCGCCAAACTGCACGGCCACTCGATAGGCGCCCACTTGCAAGAAGTCGCCATCGTTGAGTGCTACCGCACTGTCGCAACCCACCGGCAGATCGTGGCCGTTGACGTAGGTGCAGCCACTGCGGTCGATCACACAAAAACGCCCCTCGACAACGCGGATATCGCAGTGGTTAGGCCGCACACTGTTCTGCCGATCCACCAGATTCCAATCCGCTGCGGCACTGCCAATGCTGCCGCCCTGCGGACCAAAGCGGTGGCTGGGTAGATAGCCGTGCAGCAACTGCGCGGGGTTACTGATAACCAGGGTCAGCTTCATGCGCGCCCCCGGATCCGCACTACGGCGGGATGGCGTTGTTGCTGGTGCTCGATAAAACTGGTCCAACCCAGGTGAGTGCCGCTGGCGCGTTGCAGGTTGAACGGCGGTACGTCTTCTTCGCGTAGCCCCAGTTCCAGGTCGTAGGCGGTGGCATCGCGCAGCAGGAAATCCATCAACTGGCGCAAGCGCCCGAACTGATCGCCGCTGGGCAGAAACTGACGAAAGCGCGCCTGGGTCAGGTTGGGAATCACCAGGGTGAACTTGCTGGCGCGGGTCTTGCTGCGGTCACCCACCACAAAGTTGCTGCCCAGGGTGCCGTTGGCTTTGCCCAGCGCCAGGCGCTGGCGTTGTGGAAAACTCACCGAGCGGGCCTCGAACTCACGGATATGCACACGGTGCAGGTCGAAACAGTGCTCGACGATGCCGGACACTACCGACGGCGAACGGCTGCGGTTGGCGATCAAGCCGGCAAAGCTCAGCAATCGGCCCCATGGCAGCGGGGTGACGCCGCGCAGGTCGTTGTCATTCAGGCCGACCATCGAGAAGACGTAACGCGAAAAGCGATCAGTGGCCTCGGCCTGGAAGCGAACGTAGTAGCGGTACTTGCGCCAGCTGGTGTGCAGCAGCGTCAGCAAACGATGATTGAAAAAGTCCATGAACGCCGGACGAATGCCGCGCTCCTGGGCCTGCTCGTAGGCCAGGCGATCAAGGTAGTAACCGGGCAACGGCGAGTCGGTACCGTGCAGGCCAAAGAAGCTGGTCTGCAAGCGATAGCGCACCTCTTCACGATCGTCCTCAATGCGTGCGGCCTCCACCACGTCGGAGGCCGGAAACCCCAGCCCTGCATGGCTTTGCAGGCGTACGCGACGGCGCACCGCATCACTCAGGGGCCGTGCTTCCAGGTCATCGCCATGCAAGGCGTGCAAGTGCTCCAGCAGACGGTGAAACGAATAGTTCCGCGCGTCGGCCAGCAGCAGGTCAGCTAGATCACGGGTTGTCTGCCGGTCAACAGTGGCCATTCGTAGCGCTCGTTGTTAGTGGTATTGATCACTTCCAGGCGATGGAAGGAGTTGATGCTCGCGTACAGGGCGAAGAAGTGCGAAAGCACGCTGGCGAACAGGTACAGCTCGCCCTCGCAGAGAAAAGCGGCCTGGTCCAGCTTTAAGCGCGTCTGCACGCCGCGCACCGGAAGGCCTTTCATCAGCCAGTCGATGGGCGTGGTTACCGCATCTTGGATGCCGTTGAGGCGTTTGCGGGTGGCGCGGGCCTGTTGCAGGTCGTGCAGAGCCGCAAAGTCATAGGCACGGATCACCGCCTTGAGCGGCTCGGGCGACAGCAATGACAGGTAGTTGAGCGACAGGTTGGAAATCAGCGTCCAGTGCAGGCTGCTGTCCAATACCGGTCGGTAGCTGCGCGTTGGCGCAATCAGGTTCGTATAGGTGGCAAACGAGGGTGTGGCCTCGGTGGACCGCGACACATCCCCGATACCCAGCCTCTGCGGCAGGTCGCGGTTGGTACAGGTCAATTCGATTGAAGCTGCCTCGTTTTCGCCGGTATACAGGCTTTCATCGCCGCGCACAAAGGCGATGCGATGACGCAAGCCTTCACGCCCGTGGGACTCCTCGATATGCGTGCGGAAATACAGTGCCGTACGGCCCCGGGCATGTTCGATCTCATGCTGGAACGATTCGAACGGGGTGAAGCGCCGCAATGGATCGCCTTTGCGCTCCTTGTCGGCGGCGTCCCAACCGGCCACGTGGTCGACACTGAAAATTTCATACGCATCCTGGCGGTTGCTCGTGGGGCTGATACGGCGTTCCTGGCTGCGCCCGTCCAGCATGATGGGCTCGGCATCGTGGCGAAACAGGTTGACCGCTGGCGCGCAGAACAGATGAAGGTCAGTGGTGCGCAAATGCGTATTGACCGGCATCGGCCGCGAGAACTGAAATTCGAAGCGAATCTGCCCGGTGGTGACGGCCGGCCAGACCTTGGCAAGCCGGGTCAGGCTGAAAAAGTGGAAGCGCTGCGGGAACACAAAATATTCCTGCAGGATGCGGTAACCATCGAACACATTGCGCGGGTAGGGCAGCAGTGCCTCATCGGGGGTGAAACCGGGAAAACCCAGATCGTCGGGGTTGAGGCGATAAGGCGTGTTGTTGACGTACAGCGTGATGTTTTTGAGGTAATGGGCCAGCCATAGGTACAGGGTCAGCGCGGTGGCATTGTCGCCGCCCAAGTGAAAGTCCAACTGGTCGCACTCAAGGCTGTCGAGCGGCTGCTGAGTCAACACATTCAGGTCGATGCGCAGTGTCGAGGCTTCACGGCTGTGGGCATCGCTGACGGCGTGCAACGCCAAGGGGTAGAGGTTGACGTCAGTGCAGGTGCGAAACTCGCAGGAAATGCCGTCCACAGGGTTGGCAAACAGCCGCGTCCCTTTGGGAATCACTTTGCGCTGACTGATTGCATTGGGCAGCGGTGTGAAACGGATGATGGTCGCACTGGGCAGTGGCCGCAGGTAATTGGGCCAGAGCATTTGCAACAGCGGGTGGGTCAGCTCCGACAGGTCGTCATCAATCTTCATGCCCAGCTTGGCGGTGAGGAAGGCAAAGCCCTCCAGCAGCCGCTCCACGTCCGGGTCATCGGCCTGATCGCCGAGAAACTGCGCCAGTTGCGGGTTGTCCTCGGCGAACTCGCGGCCGAGTTCGCGCAGGTAGCGCAACTCCTCGGCAAAGCGTTGTTTCAAGTCCATCGCATCCTCATCTCACCCGGGTGTAGCCGTCGCGGCCGTGCATGGCCACTTCGATCTGCACCTGTTCTTCCTTGTGGTTGACCTGCACCTGGCAATCGAGACGAAAGTTCAGCTCCAGCGGCAGGTCCGGATCGGGCTGATAGCGCACGCCCGTGACCTTGATGCGCGGTTCAAACGCTTCCACCGAACGCCGGATATCGGCGCTGATGGCTAACACCAGGTCACTGCTGGCCTGGGTGACGCCGTTGAAGTCGCGCAGGCCCAGTTCAGGGCTGCTTTGCGAGCAGCCCTGGCGTGAGTTGAGCACCTGCTCCAAGTGACGTTTGATCGCCTCGACACGCTGGTGCGCCTGTTCATCCGCGCAGCCTTGGCGGTAGCGCGGTGCATCGGGTTCCAGGCGTTCGAACAGGCTGGCACCGCTCATTTATTGGGTGTCCAGCCGGCCGACCAGGGAGATCTCGAAGTTGGCGCCCATGTACTTGAAGTGCGGCCGTATCGCCAACGACACCTGGTACCAGCCCGGGTTGCCCTCGACGTCCTGCACTTCGATTTTTGCGGCGCGCAATGGGCGACGGCTGCGTACGTCGGTCGATGGGTTTTCCTGATCGGCGATGTACTGCTTGAGCCAGGTGTTCAGCTCGCTTTCCAGGTCCTGGCGTTCCTTCCAGCTACCGATCTGCTCGCGTTGCAGCACCTTGATGTAGTGGGCCAGGCGGTTGACGATAAACAGGTACGGCAACTGGGTGCCGAGCTTGTAATTGGTCTGGGCTTCCTGGCCTTCGCGGGTCTTGGGGAAGTTCTTGGGTTTCTGCACCGAGTTGGCCGAGAAGAACGCCGCGTTGTCGCTGTCTTTGCGCATGGTCAGCGGGATAAAACCGGCTTCGGCCAGCTCGAATTCCTTGCGGTCGGAAATCAACACTTCAGTAGGGATCTTGGCCTGCAGCTGGCCGAAGGATTCGTACAGGTGCACCGGCAGGTCATCCACCGCACCACCGGACTGTGGGCCGATGATGTTCGGGCACCAGCGGTAGCGGGCGAAGCTGTCGGTGATGCGCGAGGCCATCAGGAACGCGGTGTTGCCCCACAGGTAATTGTCGTGGTTACCGTCGACGGTTTCGTTGTAGCCGAAGCTGCGGGCCGAGTTGTCTTCGGTGCTGTAGGGCGTGCGCAGTAGAAAGCGCGGCAAGGTCAGGGCCAAATGGCGAGCGTCTTCGGACTCGCGCAAGCCGCGCCATTTGGTGTGGCGGGGGCCGTCGAAAATATCGTTGATTTCCTTGAGGTCGGGCAGGCCCTGGAAACCTTCGAGGTTGAACAGTTCCGGCCCGGCCGCCGACACAAAGGGCGCATGGGACATGGCACCGATGGAGGCTACATAGCTGAGTAACTTGATGTCCGGCGAGCTGGGACCAAAAGTGTAGTTGCCGACAATGGCACCCACCGGCTCACCGCCGAACTGGCCGTAGCCTGCGGTGTAGACGTGCTTGTACAAGCCGCTGCGAGTGATATCACCGGCGTTGTCGAAGTCGTCCAGCAACTCCTCCTTGGTGACATGCAGCATTTCCAGCTTGATGTTTTCGCGAAAGTCCGTGCGGTCCACCAGCAGTTTCAGCCCACGCCAGGCCGATTCCAGTTGCTGGAGCTGCGGCTGATGCAGGATCACGTCCATTTGCTTGCTCAACGCGCGGTCGATTTCGGCAATCATCTGGTCAACCCGGTGCTTGTTGACCGGCTGCTCGTGATCACCGCTTTGCAGGATCTCGCTGATGAACGCAGCCACGCCTTGGCGGGCCACGGCATAGCCTTCCTGGGACGGGCGGATGGTAGTATTGGCCAGCAGTTGATCGAGCAGGGACGGCTGTTCATCGGCGACCAGCACTTGGGCGGCACTACTTTCCCTAGGCATAAGGGCTACTCCATATGGACGTAAAAGAACTCAGTTGTTTGGCGCGTCAAGCACCAGGTTCAGTTCGCTGGCCAGGCGTTGGCGGGCGGTTTCATCGGTCAGCAGGTTTTGCAGGTGCTTGCGAAAGGCAGGTACGTTGCCCATTGGTCCCTTGAGCGCAACCAAGGCTTCGCGTAGTTCCAGCAATTTGTTCAGCTCGGGTACTTGGCGAGCAATGGCGTCAGGGCCGAAGTCATTGATGTTTTTGAATTGAAGTTTCACATTCAAGTCGGTGTCGTGATCGTTGTTCAGTACCGACGGGACCGCCATGTCCAAGGCAACTTCTGCTTTGGTAAGGACTTCATTGAAGGTGTCTTTATCTATCCGAATGGATGGTCTATCTTCAAGAGCGCTTAGTTCGCCGTGGCCTTTGAAGTCGCCGGTGACCAGTAACTTCAGCGGTAGCTCGACTTCGGCTTGTTGGTCGCCTGTAGCCGGCACGTACTTGATATTGATGCGTTCTTTAGGCGCGACAGAACTTTGGGATTTCGACATGGGAAAAATCCTTTTTTGAAGGTGGCGCTATTAAAAGCCCATGTTTCAGAAAAAGTCATGTCGGACGAAGCCGATTCGTTTCGTGGTACTTGGATGTAAGAAAAATTACTGTTTAATGTTTATGTTTGGATTGAGAAAATTCATACACTGTCAGGTTTTGTTATCTGAGGGGTATATCTGGTATTTGAGGGTGTTGCAAAAAAAATGATGCCTCTGGCTTGCCAGTTCGTTATTTATATAAGTTCATGAAAAGTTGCTGTGTTCGAAGATGAGTGATCGCCTTGGTTCAATAGCAAAAGTTGAATTTATTGATAATGTAGGGGGAGGCGTTGATGCGCAAAGGATCGCAACGTTGGCGTTGGGTAGGGGGCCTGGCAGCAATGCTGATTGCCCCGCACATACACGCAATGCCGATGGCACAGGATTGCCCGGCGATCGTGTCCCCACTCAAACGCCTGGAATGCTTTGACCTGGCTGCCGGCACGCCCATCCACCATCCGCCTGCGCCGCGTACGCTGAGCCGGGTGCTGCCGATTGTCGACCTGGTACAGCGCAATGAGGCCAAGCGCCAGCCTGAGGATCAGCGCTTTCTGTTGTCGTCATTCCCGGCGCCGGACAACGACCAGCCACCACGGCTGGTGATCTCGGCGCCGGCCTTGGGGGCACTGCCGCCACGGCCCTATTTGGCCATCAGCTGCGAGTCGAAAATCTCGCGCCTGCAATTGGTGCTCGATGAACCGGCCAAGCCCAACAAAATACGCATTCAACTGTTCAAGGATGAGCGCCCCGTATCCGCAGCTTATCAATGGCAGGTGCTGGACGACGCCGGCCTGGTGGTCGATGCCGGGCGCGGGCTGCAGGCGATTGCCCTGTTGCGCAACATGGGCGGTGGCCAGCGCTTGCGCCTGGAGAGCGACTATCCAAGGCTGCACGGCCTGATATTCGACGCCGAGGGGCTGGGCGAATTGATCGAACAGGAGCGCCAGGCATGTCGTTGGTGATCGACGTTCCGGTCGACATCGTCGAGCGGCTGCTGGCCCCCATCGACCCCGCGCAACCTGCCGGGGATTTCGATGTAGAGGACGAAACCTACCAGGCCATCGACCAGGAGATGGTCAAGCTGGGCGGCTTGCGCGAGAGCGATATCGACTGGCCCTACATCGATGAAGCCTCCCGCGACTACCTGGCGACCCAGTGCAAGCACTGGCGCATTGTCGGCCATCTGCAAGTGGTCTGGTTGCGTACCCGCCAGTGGGTGCGCTGGGCCGATGCCCTCGGGCTGATTGCGGGTATGGTCGAACAGTATTGGGACAACGCCTACCCCAAACCCGGCCCCACCGGTTACTTGAACAAGCGCAAGCAGGTGCAGCGCCTGCTGGAGGACCTGGGCCAGGTGCTGCCGGCCCTGGAGCGCAGCAGTTTTGAACCGGCTTACCAAGCAGCGGCGCAACGGGCGCTGGCCAGCCTGCAACAGTGCGTCGACAGCGCCAAGCTCGACCCCGCAGCGTTGGATGCCCTGCAACGGCAGTTGGACAAATACAGCGAGCCGGCCGCGGTGAACGCGCCTGCCCGTACGCCCACCGCCAGCGGCGCTCTGGACGCAGCCTTTTTCAGCCCGCCTAAACCGCAAGCGCCCAGTAACGAACGTGAACAACGCCGTGCGGTGTTGAACATGGCCGAGCAGATCAACCAGCAAGACCCTTACGACCCTACCGGCTACCAGTTGCGCCGCTTCGGTCTGTGGTCGCATCTGCGCACCGCGCCTTCAATCGTCCGAGACCGCCGCACCGAACTGACCGCCGTGCCCAAAGACATCGTCGACGGTTATCAGGACGCGCTTAACCACAACGCCATTGAGCCGAATCTGTTACTGCGCATCGAAAAAAGCGTCTGCGCCTCGCCGTACTGGCTGCGCGGCAGTTACCTCGCCGCCCATGTCGCCTCGCGTCTGGCGATGGAAGAGGTGGCCGGCGCCATTCGCCAAACCTGCGAACGTTTTGTCTGCCGTTTACCGGCCTTGCTGGAGTTGTGCTTCAGCGACGGCACGCCGTTCGTGGATGCACAGACCCAGGCTTGGATCACCGGCGCCGACCAGGCACAAACGGCGGGCAGCCCCGTGCAGGAATACGCTGGCCTGCGCGACGAGCTGGCCGCTCAACTCAACACTGAAGGCGTCGAGCGGGTGCTGCTGCGCCTGCAGGAACTGCACGCTGCCCATGAGGCCCCGCGCCAGCGCAGCTACGCCACGGTGATTGCCGCCGACCTGCTGGCATCCCGTGGCCTGTCGTGGCTGGCGGACGACCTGTACGCCAACGTTGCACGGTTGATGCGCGAGACCACGGCGCAGGGGTGGGAGCCGGAGTTGTATCAGAAGGTGGCAACCATTATCAGTGAACGTAAGGACTAGTCACGTGCCCCGCCAAAGCGACCTGCGATTCACCTTCGAGCCCTTGAAAGGCGATGCCTTCGATGTGGTGTCCTTCACGCTTGAAGAAGGCCTGTCCCAGCCGTTCAAGCTGGAACTGCAACTGGCCAGCCACAACGCGGCCATCGACTTCAATAACGTGCTCGACCTGACGGGGCTGTTCACCATCTGGCGCGGCGAAACCCCAGTGCGCTATGTGCACGGCCTGGTCAGCCTGTTCACCCAGGGCGACACCGGTTTTCGTCGCACCCGCTACACCGCCGTCATCGAACCGACCCTGGCGCGTTTCAACCTGCGCTCCAACTGGCGCATCTTCCAGGGCCAGACCGTGCCCGACATCATCACCAACGTGTTGGCCGAGCAAAAACTGACCGACCTGCGCCGCGAAATCTGCTTCGAGCACCAATCTCGCGAATACTGCGTACAGGCCGGCGAAACCGACCTCGACTTCATCGCCCGCCTCGCCGCCGAGGAAGGCCTGCTCTACACCTTCGAACACCGCGACGACGGCCACACTCTCGTCCTCACCGACCGCGTCGGCGGCCTGGGTACCATCGGCACGCACAAACATTGCCCCGTGATCTACCAACCCATGGCCGGCGGCGATGCCACGGAACCGGCCTTGACCCGTTTTCACTACACCGAACAAGTACGCACCGCCCGCCAGGTACAACGCGACTACACCTTCACCCACCCGCGCTACGACCAACAGCACACCGCCACTGGCGACCAGGACCTGAAAAACCAGCACAAGGACTACGAACGCTACGACTACCCCGGCCGCTACAAGCGCGACATCGCCGGCAAGCCCTTCACCAAAACGCGCCTCACCGCCCTGCGCAATGACGCCAAACTGGCGCACCTGGCCGGCGACGATGCACGCCTGCAACCGGGGCTGGCGTTCGACCTCAACGAGCATCCCCGCGAAGACTTCAACGACCGTTGGCGCACCATCGCCATCACCCACGAAGGCAAACAGCACACCAGCTTGCAGGAAGAGGCGTTCGGCAGCGGCCACGGCACTTCTTATGAAATGACCGCCAGCGCCATCCGCTGGACCTCGGATTGGAAAGCCCCGCTGCGCGACAAACCCTGCATCGACGGCCCACAAATCGCCACCGTGGTCGGCCCGCCAGGGGAAGAGATCTATTGCGATGAATGGGGCCGGGTCAAGGTGCAATTCCCGTGGGATCGTGCGGACAAAAACAACGATCAGAGCTCGTGCTGGATTCGTGTGGCGCAGGGTTGGGCCGGTGCGACCTGGGGCGCCATGGCCGTGCCGCGCGTGGATCAGGAACTGATCATCAGCTTTCTGGATGGTGACCCGGACCAGCCCATCGCCACAGGCCGGACTTATCGCGAGACCAATTTGCCGCCCTACGAGCTACCTAAGCTCAACGCCGTAGCGACAACCAAAAGTCGCGAATTCAAGGGGACCCGCGCCAATGAGCTGCGCATTGACGACACTACGGCGCAAATCAGCGCGGCGTTGATGAGTGATCACGAGCATAGCGCGCTGCATCTGGGTTACCTCACTCATCCTCGCCATTACGGTGGCGGTAAACCCAGGGGGGAGGGGTTTGAGTTACGTACGGATGGGCACGGTGCGTTGCGCGCAGCAAAAGGTTTATTGCTGACTGCTGAAGCACAACTGAAGGCCGCTGCGGGCCACCTGGAGCGCCAGCAAGTCATTGAGGTGCTGCAAACCGCCCTGGCGTTGGCCAAGCAGTTAGGCAGTTCGGCTGAGGTTGCCCAAGGCATTGCCCAGGATTGGCAACCGCAACAGGCGCTCACCGAGGCCGTCAACACCCTGGGGCAGGGTGCCAATGACCAGCCCAATGGCACAGGCACTGGCGCGCAGCCCATCATCGCCCTGAGCGGGCCCGCGGGTATTGCTGCCGCCACATCCCGCAGCATTGCCATAGGCGCAGGCGAACACATCGACAGCGTCGCGCAACAGAACCTGCAACTGACCGCCGGTAAAAAAGTGGTGATTAACGCGGGCGACGAGCTAGGCCTGTTCGCCCAGGGCGGTGACATGCGCCATATCGCCCAGAACGGTCAACTGCTGCTGCAGGCCCAGCACAACAGCATCCAGGTGCAAGCAGATCAAAGCGTGGAAATCAGCGCCAGCCAGCAACACGTGCTGGTGGCGGCGGACAAACACATCACCCTGCTGTGCGGTGGGGCCTACATCAAGATGCAGGGCGGCAATATCGAGCTGGGCATGCCCGGCGATTTCATTGTGAAGGCTGCGAACAAACACTTCATTGACCCCAGCCATGCCGCGACGCAACTCAACAGCTGGCCCAGCACCTCGTTCAACGAACGCTTTCAACCCTTTTTCAACGGTCAACCCATGCGCAACCGTGCCTACGCCTTGGTTCGCAAAGACGGCGCATGCTTCGAAGGCCGCACTGATGGCGAAGGCTACGTCACCCTGCAACAGGGCATGACGCTGGAAGGGTTGACATTGGAATGGCTTGAAAACGGAGACCCCATATGACCGATAGCCCGACGACCCCCCGTGTCGCCCCCATGCACTACAACGCGCGGGGCAACCCCGTGCATACCTGGACCCTCACGCCCAGCCATATCACCGATCCGGTGCACTGCATATTGCCGCCGGATGGCGTGCTGCCGGTGATCTTTGTGCCGGGGATTATGGGGTCGAATTTGAAGAGCAAGCCTGCGGAGCAGGAAAGTGAAGATTCGGGAGAGGAGGGGGTGCCTGTCTGGCGGTTGGATGCCGGGTTTATGGGTAAGAACATATGGTTGGCCACAAATTGGTTCAACAAAAAGCCAGGAGTGCGGCAACGCTTGTTGCATCCTGACAAGGTGGAAGTAGATAACGAAGGAGCGGTGCCCAAACTAGCCGTAGGCACGGTCATTACCCAGCCGGAACGGGACAGGAAAAAGGCTGCCCTGGCCTTGACCCTGCGTTATAGAGAGCGCGGGTGGGGCGAAGTTAGCGAAACCAGCTACCACGCGTTTCTTCTTTGGCTGGAAGAAACTCTGAACAACCAGTTCCTGCCTCACCAATGGCCGCAGTTCGACGTTCGGCCTGAGCATCTGCACACCCGCAGTGTCGAGCCCGGCCCAGTTCAAGTCAC
>NZ_JASBQZ010000051.1:0-31430 GCF_029960685.1 Pseudomonas sp. AL10 | reverse complement strand
AAGCCAGCTCCCACATTTGGATCGCGGTGCGTCAGTTAGAACAGCGTCGGCTATCTGGTCGTCACGGGAGCAAGCTCCCTCGCCACAGGTCCAGCGTCGTATCGAAGTTGTGTAGATATCTATGCTCATCGCAGGCAAGCCAGCTCCCACAGTTGACCGACTTTCAACATGAGCGCGCGCTCGACTGTGGGAGCTGGCTTGCCTGCGAAAGCAGTCTCAAGGCCGCTGCAAAAACGCCTGATGCATCTGGTCCAACGTCTCGAAATGCCAGGTCGGCGCCTCGGCATTCAGCTCTTCAAAACTACCAAACCCATACCCCACGGCGACCGAATCCAGCCCATTACTGCGTGCCCCGATCAGGTCATGCTTGCGATCACCGATCATCAAGGTGGTGGCCGGGTCCAGCCGTTCCTCACGCATCAAATGCGCGATCAACTCGACCTTGTTGGTACGCGTACCGTCCAACTCGCTGCCGTAGATCACCTTGAAGTGCTTGGCAAAGTCGAAATGCCGCGCAATCTCGCGGGCAAACTCCCACGGTTTGGAGGTGGCGACGTACAGCTGGCGCCCTTGGCTGTTCAGCTCTTCCAATAACGGCATGACCCCGTCAAACACGCGGTTTTCGTACAGGCCGGTAACCTTGAAGCGCTCACGGTAGAAATTCACCGCTTCCCACGCCTTGGCCTCGTCGAAGGCGTAAAACTGCATGAACGCCTGCAGCAAGGGCGGGCCGATGAAGTGTTCGAGCTTCGCCAGGTCGGGCTCATCAATGCCCAGTTTGGCCAGGGCGTACTGGATCGAACGAGTAATGCCCTCACGCGGGTCGGTGAGGGTACCGTCCAGGTCGAACAGGACGGTGGGGTGATCCAGGGTCATTGATCGAATCCTTCGGCCAGGTGCAGGTCTTTGAGCTTCACGTAGTTCGCCGCGCTGTAGGTGAAAAAGGCGCGCTCTTTGTCAGTCAATGCGCGAACCTGCTTCACCGGGCTGCCCACATACAAAAAACCGCTGTCGAGTTTCTTGCCTGGCGGCACCAGGCTGCCGGCGCCGATGATCACGTCGTCTTCGACCACGGCGCCATCCATCACAATACTGCCCATGCCGATCAGGACGCGGCTACCCACGGTGCAGCCATGCAGCATGACCTTATGAGCGATGGTCACGTCGTCGCCGATCAGCAACGGGTAACCCTGCGGATTGAACGGCCCGGCATGGGTAATGTGCAGCACGCAGCCATCTTGCACGCTGGTGCGGGCACCGATGCGGATGCGGTGCATGTCGCCGCGAATCACTGTCAGCGGCCAAACCGAGCTGTCAGTGCCGATTTCGACATCGCCGATCACCACCGCCGAAATATCGACAAACGCCCCGGCGCCGAGGGTTGGCGTGTGGTTCTGATAGGTGCGAAGGGTCACGATAGCCTCTCTCTGTTGTGCTGATAGCTGCGGTGGGTGTTGATTGTAATTAAGATGGCCCCATCTTTGTTCTACATGTTTCTTCAGCCAAGGTGCCCACCGTGAGCGCGAACAACCCTCTTTTGCAGTCCTACGACCTGCCGCCGTTCTCGGCGATCCGTGCCGAGCACGTGCAGCCGGCCATCGAACAGATCCTCGCCGACAACCGCGTGGCAATCGCAGAGATCCTGCAGAGCCAGGTTAAAAATCCGACGTGGGCCGGCCTGGTCCTGGCCATGGACGAACTCAATGATCGCCTGGGTGCGGCCTGGAGCCCGGTCAGCCACCTCAATGCCGTGTGCAACAGCGCCGAACTGCGCGAAGCCTATGAGGCGTGCCTGCCGGCCTTGAGCGCTTACTCTACCGAAATGGGCCAGAACCGTGAGCTGTTCCAGGCCTTCGAAGCCCTGGCCAACAGCCCGGAAGCTGCCGGTTTCGATGTGGCGCAAAAAACCATTCTGGAACACTCCCTGCGTGACTTCCGCCTGTCGGGTATCGACTTGCCGCCGGAGCAGCAAAAGCGCTACGCCGAGGTGCAGAGCAAGCTGTCCGAGCTGGGCAGCAAGTTCTCAAACCAGTTGCTGGACGCCACCCAGGCCTGGACCAAGCACGTCACCGATGAAGCCACCCTTGCCGGTCTGACCGACTCGGCCAAGGCACAAATGGCCGCCGCCGCCCAGGCCAAGGGCCTCGACGGCTGGCTGATCACCTTGGAATTCCCCAGCTACTACGCCGTCATGACCTACGCCCAGGACCGTGCCCTGCGTGAAGAGGTGTACGCCGCCTACTGCACCCGTGCGTCGGACCAAGGCCCGAATGCCGGTCAGAACGATAACGGCCCGGTGATGGAACAGATCCTCGACCTGCGTCAGGAACTGGCCCAATTGTTGGGTTATGCGTCCTTCTCCGAGCTGAGCCTAGCCACCAAGATGGCCGAGTCCAGCGACCAGGTGCTGAGCTTTCTGCGTGACCTGGCCAAGCGCAGCAAGCCGTTTGCCGCCCAGGACCTGCAACAGCTCAAGGCCTATGCCGCCGAGCAAGGCTGCCCTGATCTGCAAAGCTGGGACAGCGGTTTCTACGGCGAAAAACTGCGTGAGCAGCGCTACAGCGTGTCCCAGGAAGCGCTACGCGCCTACTTCCCCATCGACAAAGTGCTGGGCGGCCTGTTTGCCATTGTGCAGCGCCTGTACGGCATCGAGATTGCTGAGCTCAAAGGCTTCGACACCTGGCACCCGGATGTTCGTTTGTTCGAAATCAAGGAAAACGGCGAGCACGTCGGGCGTTTCTTCTTCGACCTGTACGCCCGCGCCAACAAGCGTGGCGGTGCCTGGATGGATGGCGCCCGTGACCGCCGCCGTACCGTTGATGGCGTGCTGCAAAGCCCCGTCGCCAACCTGGTGTGCAACTTCACCCCGGCCGACAGCGGCAAGCCTGCCCTGCTGACCCACGATGAAGTCACCACCCTGTTCCACGAATTCGGCCATGGCTTGCATCACCTGCTCACCCGCGTGGAACATGCCGGAGTATCCGGTATCAACGGTGTGGCGTGGGACGCGGTGGAACTGCCGAGCCAATTCATGGAGAACTGGTGCTGGGAGCCTGAAGGCCTTGCGCTGATCTCCGGCCACTACGAAACCGGCGAGCCCTTGCCCCAGGACCTGCTGGAGAAAATGCTCGCGGCGAAAAACTTCCAGTCCGGCCTGATGATGGTGCGTCAGCTGGAGTTCTCGCTGTTCGACTTTGAATTGCACGCCACCCATGGCGATGGTCGCAGTGTGGCCCAGGTGCTGGAAGGCGTGCGCGATGAAGTCTCGATCATGCGCCCACCGGCCTACAACCGCTTCCCCAACAGCTTCGCGCACATCTTCGCCGGCGGTTATGCGGCGGGTTACTACAGCTACAAGTGGGCCGAAGTGCTGTCGGCGGACGCGTTCTCCAAGTTTGAAGAAGACGGCGTGCTCAATGCCCAGACCGGGCGGGCGTTCCGTGAAGCCATCCTGGCCCGTGGCGGTTCCCAGGCGCCGATGGTGCTGTTCGTCGACTTCCGCGGACGCGCGCCGTCGATTGACGCACTCTTGCGCCACAGCGGCCTGAGTGAGGACGCGGCAGCATGAGTGAAGGGCCTGTGATCACCAAAAAGCAATTTATCGCTGGGGCTGTCTGCCCGGCGTGCAGCGAGCCGGACAAGTTGAAGATGTGGACCGAAGACAACGTGCCGCACCGCGAGTGCGTGGCCTGCGGGTATACCGATACGCTGAATGATCAAGGCCTGTCGGTGCCCAAGGAATTGGGCACTAGGGTCAATACCACCGCGCTGAAAGCGCCGGCGGATCCTAAAGTGCAGGCAGTGCAGTTCTTCCCGAACCCGAAGCTGAAAAAAGACTAACCCCGCACCCCCTGTAGGAGCGAGCTTGCTCGCGAAAAACGTTAACGATAACGCGCGCTATCCTGGATAAGCGCGTCGCTGTTGAGTTTTTCGCGAGCAAGCTCGCTCCTACAGTTGTTTCTCTGCCTGGCCCGTTGTGGTGATCCAGTCTTTCATTGAGCACAACGCAAACGCGCTGGTGCTGCAATCCCCATTTGCTAAAGCTGTGCGCAACTTGTCGACATCGGCTTTCATCATGTAGCGAACGCCATCCTTGAAACCGTTGCTGCTGCCAAAGCCGCCCAAGGTCATCTCGTTCAGCGCATCCTCCTTGCTCCACCCCTGCACCACCACCCGATACATCGCTGCCATCAGGCCGGTGCGGTCGGCGCCGTGCTTGCAGTGCATCAACACCGGGCCATCGGCCTCTGCTGCCTGAATCGCCCTGATCGCCGCCAGCACGTCGGAATCGTCGACGTGGTTGGTGCGATAGCTCAACTGCACCTGTTTGATATCAGATGATTGGAGCCACTGCGCATCAGATTCCGGCAGGAAGTTGATGACCGTAGCGATCTTGAGCGTTTGCAACAGGGGCAGCGCACGCTCGTCCGGCAATGCACTGCGATAGAGCGTGGGTGTCATTTGATGCAGGTTGTATTGGTTACCCACCGGCTGGGCCCATTCCGGCGAGCGGATCGACGCAGCCTCATCGGCTTGTACGGTGTTGAGCAGGCTCATGAGCCCCAGGCCGAAAGCGAGCAGTATGCGTGTGTTGAACATGAACGTTGTGACCGAGCGAGGAAGTGGCTGATGGGCCACAGACTCACTCAAGGCGGGTCAATACGGCGTGAGGTCCGTGTCAAAGAATCGTGATGCTTGCGATCTGATCCGGTGTTTTTGTCGTCGAATTGACGCCTCTGAATTCTTAGGCTGCTATCATTTGTAACTAATGTTTGCCATTGTGCTGTATCTGCTTGGATCCAATTAGCCGCAAGCCTTCACGCTGCTCCCAGAAGCGGCGGATAAACCCGTGACCACATGATGAGGTGTACCCATGTCTGATCAAGATCAAGACAACCCCCGGCGTGACTTTTTACGCAAATCCTTGACCTTGATCCCGGTGGTCACGGTTGCCAGCACCGGCCTTGGCGGTTCGATGCTGATGGCCACGCCGGAACCGGCCCAGGCCGAACCGGCCAAGCCTGCGGTCAGCGATAAAGCCTACGAGCCGAGCTATTTCACAGCCGAGGAGTGGGCGTTTATCAACGCTGCCGTCGAGCGCTTGATTCCCGCTGACGCCCAGGGCCCAGGTGCCTTGGAGGCTGGCGCGCCGGAATACATCGACCGCCAGATGAACACTCCTTACGCCAGTGGCGCCCTGTGGTTCATGCAAGGCCCGTTCAACGCCGACGCGGCGCCGGAGATGGGCTGGCAGAGCAAATTGGTGCCCAAGGAGATCTATCGCCTGGGCATTGCTGCCACGGATGCGTGGTCGAAAGCGTTCAACGGTAAAGCTTTTGCTGCGCAAGACAGCGCTACCCGAGACGATATGCTTAGGCGTCTGGAGGCTGGCGGCAGCGAAGTGGCGGCGCACTTCGACGCCGTGCCACCCAAGATGTTCTTTAACCTTTTGCTGCAAAACACCAAGGAAGGCTTCTTCTGCGACCCTATCCACGGCGGCAATAAAGGCATGGTCGGCTGGACCATGATCGGCTTCCCCGGCGCCCGCGCCGATTTCATGGATTGGGTGGAACGCAACGAGCAGTACCCCTTCCCGGCTGTTTCCATTCGCGGCGAGAGGGCATAAACGTGGCGACCATCATGAAGAAAGTGGATGCAGTGATTGTGGGCTTCGGCTGGACGGGCGCGATCATGGCCAAGGAGCTGACGGAAGCGGGCCTCAACGTGGTAGCGCTGGAGCGCGGCCCGATGCAGGACACTTACCCAGACGGCAACTATCCCCAGGTCATCGACGAATTGACCTACAGCGTGCGTAAGAAGCTGTTCCAGGACATCTCCAAAGAAACGGTGACCATTCGCCACAGCGTAAATGACGTCGCCCTGCCCAATCGTCAGTTGGGCGCTTTCTTGCCGGGTAATGGCGTGGGTGGTGCGGGGCTGCACTGGTCGGGCGTGCATTTTCGCGTCGACCCGATTGAGCTGCGCATGCGCAGCCATTACGAAGAGCGCTACGGCAAGAACTTCATTCCCAAGGACATGACCATCCAAGACTTCGGCGTCAGCTATGAAGAGCTGGAGCCGTTTTTCGACTATGCGGAAAAAGTCTTTGGCACCTCCGGCCAAGCCTGGACAGTCAAAGGCCAGTTGGTCGGAGAAGGCCGTGGCGGCAACCCCTACGCGCCGGATCGCTCCAACCCGTTCCCATTGGAGGCGCAGAAAAATACCGTCTCCGCCCAGCTGTTTCAGAAAGCGGCGACCGACGTAGGTTACAAACCTTACAACCTGCCGTCGGCCAACACGTCGGGGCCGTACACCAACCCCTACGGTGCGCAGATGGGCCCGTGCAACTTCTGCGGCTTTTGCAGTGGCTACGTGTGCTACATGTACTCCAAGGCCTCGCCGAACGTGAACATCTTGCCGGCCTTGCGCCAAGTGCCCAACTTCGAGCTGCGGCCCAATTCCCACGTGCTCAAGGTCAACCTCGACAGCACCAAGAAGAAAGCCACCGGCGTGACCTACATCGACGCCCAGGGCCGCGAATGCGAACAGCCGGCGGACCTGGTGATTCTTGGCGCCTTCCAGTTCCATAACGTGCGCCTGATGCTGCTGTCCGGCATCGGCAAACCCTACGACCCGATTACCAATGAAGGCGTGGTAGGCAGGAACTTCGCCTACCAGAACATGGGCACCATCAAGGCGTTCTTCGACAAGGACACCCACACCAACAACTTTATCGGTGCGGGCGGCAATGGCGTGGCCATCGACGACTTCAACGCCGACAACTTTGACCATGGCCCCCACGGCTTCGTGGGTGGTTCGCCGATGTGGGTCAACCAGGCGGGCAGCCGGCCGATTGCCGGTACGTCCAACCCGCCGGGCACGCCGGCCTGGGGCAGCGCCTGGAAGCGCGCCACCGCCGATTACTACACCCATCAGGTCTCTATGGACTCCCACGGTGCCCATCAGTCCTACCGCAGCAACTACCTGGATCTGGACCCGGTTTACCGCGATGCCTACGGCCTGCCGCTGCTGCGCATGACCTTCGACTGGCAAGAAAACGACATCAAGATGAACCGCTTCATGATGGAGAAAATGGGCAAAGTGGCCCAGGCCATGAACCCCAAGGCCATCGCCGTGCTGGGTAAAAAGGTCGGTGAGCATTTCAATACCGCCGCCTACCAGACCACCCACCTCAACGGTGGCGCGATCATGGGCACCGACCCGAAAACCAGTGCGTTGAACCGCTACTTGCAGAGCTGGGATGTGCACAACGTATTTGTCCCCGGTGCTTCCGCTTTCCCACAAGGGCTGGGCTACAACCCTACCGGCCTGGTGGCAGCGTTGACCTATTGGTCGGCGCGAGCGATTCGCGAGCAGTACCTCAAAAACCCCGGCCCACTGGTTCAGGCATAAGGAGCGATGACCATGAAAGCACTCGTTATCGCCTCCCTGGCGCTGTTCAGCAGCTGCTCGATCAGCGCCGCCGAAACCGATCTGATCAAGCAGGGTGAATACCTGGCGCGCGCCGGCGACTGTGTCGCCTGCCATACCGCCAAGGGGGGCAAGCCCTTCGCTGGCGGCCTGCCGATGGAAACACCGATTGGCGTGATCTATTCCACCAACATCACCCCGGACAAGACCGGCCTGGGCGACTACAGCTTTGAGGATTTCGACAAGGCCGTGCGCCATGGCGTCGCCAAGAACGGTAGTACGCTTTACCCGGCGATGCCCTACCCGTCTTACGCACGTGTCAGCGACAGCGATATGCAAGCGTTGTACGCGTACTTCATGAAGGGCGTCGAACCGGTCGCCCAGGAAAACAAGGACAGCGATATTCCCTGGCCCCTGAGCATGCGTTGGCCGCTGGCGGCCTGGCGCTGGATGTTTGCCCCGGCGGTCGAGGCGCATCAGCCGCAAGCCGCCGCCGACCCGGTGATCGATCGCGGCGCCTACCTGGTGGAAGGTCTCGGACATTGCGGCGCCTGCCATACGCCGCGTGCCCTGACCATGCAGGAAAAGGCCTTGAGTGCCACGGACGGCAGCGCCTTCCTGTCTGGCAGTGCGCCGTTGGAAGGCTGGATTGCCAAAAGCCTGCGCGGCGACCACAAGGACGGCCTCGGCAGCTGGAGCGAGGAGCAACTGGTGCAGTTCCTCAAGACCGGTCGCAGCGACCGTAGCGCGGTATTCGGCGGCATGAGTGATGTGGTTGTGCACAGCATGCAGTACATGTCCCAAGAGGACCTGACCGCTATCGCCCGCTACCTCAAGAGCCTGCCGGCGGTCGATCCCAAGGACCAGCCGCACCAGTACGACAAGCAGGTAGCACAAGCGCTGTGGAAGGGCGATGACAGCAAGCCCGGTGCGTCGGTGTATATCGACAACTGCGCGGCTTGCCACCGTACCGATGGCCATGGCTATACGCGGGTATTCCCGGCGCTGGCGGGCAACCCGGTGTTGCAGACGGCAGATGCCACGTCGTTGATCAACATTGTGTTGAACGGCGGCACCTTGCCGGCCACCCATGCGGCGCCGTCAACCTTCACCATGCCGGCGTTCGCCTGGCGTCTGTCGGACCAGGAAGTGGCGGATGTGGTGAGTTTTATCCGTGGCAGCTGGGGCAACCAGGGCGCGCCGGTCAAGGCCAGCGATGTGGCGGATCTGCGCAAAAACGATCTGCACACCACCTCGGGCGATGACTTGGGCCAGGTGACGCAAAAGCACTGATAAGTTCGCTGGCCGCCCAACGGCACTGGTCAGAAACCTCGCGCCTCGATACTGTATATAAAAACAGTATCGAGGCGTTTTCATGTCTACTGCGCTGCCGCCCCGTGGCCGGGGCACGGCCACCAACCTGCACAATCGGTTTGCACCCACCGTCAGCGTGGCCGAGGACGACGGTTGGTACCAGGAAGTGCCGCCGACCCAAGGCACCGAAGTGCGTATCGAAACGGCCAAGACCATCATCACCCGCAACAACTCGCCGGACTTGCCGTTTGATCGGTCCATCAACCCGTATCGCGGTTGTGAGCATGGTTGCATCTACTGCTATGCGCGGCCCAGCCATGCCTATTGGGACATGTCGCCCGGGCTGGACTTTGAAACCAAATTGATTGCCAAGAGCAACGCGGCTGATGTGCTGGAGCAGCAGTTGTCCAAGCCGGGCTACGTGTGCGCACCGATCAACCTGGGCTCCAATACCGATCCGTACCAGCCAATCGAGCGTGAATACCGGATTACCCGGCAAACCCTTGAGGTACTGCTGCGCTACCGGCACCCGGTGACCATCATCACCAAGGGTTCGTTGATCCTGCGTGACCTCGACTTGCTGACCGAGTTGGCCCGCCAGCGCCTGGTGGCGGTGATGATCAGCCTCACCAGCCTGGACGACGAGCTCAAGCGCATCCTGGAACCGCGCACGGCAGCGCCCAAGGCGCGGCTGCGGGCGATTCGGGTAATGCGCGACGCGGGTATCCCGGTGGGCGTGCTGTGCTCGCCAATGATCCCGATGATCAACGACAGCGAGCTGGAGAGCCTGCTTACCGAAGCTCACGCGGCCGGCGCACAAAGCGCGGCGTATATGATGCTGCGCCTGCCGTTGGAGGTGGCGCCGTTGTTCGAGGAGTGGCTGGTGGCCCATTACCCCCAGCGAGCGGCCCATGTGATGAGCCTGGTGCGCCAGGTACGCGGGGGTGAGGTGTATGACAGCCGGTTTGGCGTGCGCATGCGCGGTGAGGGGCCGTTTGCCGATTTGCTGGCGCAGCGGTTCACCAAGGCAATCAAACGCCTGGGGCTGAATCGGCGGGAAGGGTTCAACCTCGATTGCACGGCGTTTTGCCCACCGGGCAGGCAGATGGCTTTGTTGTAGACTGAGGGACAGACGTGCACCTTTGCTGTAGCAATAGTCGCGTTTTGACATCACTGAAACCCGCGTTCTAGAGCGGTTCATTCAGTTTGAGTTAAGTTTCGGCGGTTACCTTGTTCAGCGAGTGACTGATGAGTCGGCGGCCTGGCCGGTGCTTGTTTTACAACTATTTCACCGCCATGGCGTCGAACTGACCTGAACCCTCCCCTGCATTGATCAAGAGGATGAATCATGAGTGACAAGGATAAACAGCCGTTGGCTGCGTCGGCTTCAGCCCCTCAGGTGGCGGAATCCGCCGATGCAGCGCTGCAGCATATCGTTGACGGCTTTTTGCATTTCCATCACGACGTCTTCCCCCAGCAGGAAGAACTCTTCAAGAAACTCGCCACTGCCCAGAGCCCACGGGCAATGTTCATCACCTGCGCCGACTCGCGCATCGTGCCCGAGCTGATCACTCAAAGCTCCCCAGGCGACCTGTTCGTGACCCGTAACGTCGGCAACGTGGTGCCGCCCTACGGCCAGATGAACGGCGGTGTTTCCACCGCTATCGAGTACGCGGTGCTCGCCCTTGGCGTACAGCACATCATCGTGTGCGGGCATTCGGACTGCGGCGCCATGCGTGCCGTGCTCAACCCCGACAGCCTGGAAAAGATGCCAACGGTCAAAGCCTGGCTGCGTCACGCCGAGGTCGCCAAGACCATGGTCCATGACAACTGCGACTGCGCCAACGAAGGCGAGAGCATGGCGGTGCTGACCGAAGAAAACGTCATCGCCCAACTGCAACACTTGCGCACCCACCCTTCCGTGGCTTCGCGCATGGCCAATGGTCATTTGTTTATCCATGGTTGGATCTACAACATCGAGACCAGCGAAATACGGGCCTACGATGCGGACAAAGCGGCGTTCCGACCGCTGAACGGCACCGAGCCGATCCCTTCAGCGACGCCTAAAGCGCGCTTCTAAAACACTTCCCTGCCGGGTAATGCGGTGGCTGCCATGGATGCAGCCAGGCTTTACCGCGCCCGGCGAATGCCTCGGGAGAGTCATCATGCGTGCTGCTCAATTGAAAGCTGTATTGCCACGGGAGCTGCTCGCCTCGGTGGTTGTTTTTCTGGTCGCCTTGCCACTGTGCATGGGCATCGCGATTGCGTCCGGCATGCCGCCGGCCAAGGGCCTGATCACGGGCATCATCGGTGGCCTGGTGGTGGGCTGGCTGGCCGGCTCGCCGCTGCAAGTCAGCGGCCCGGCGGCGGGTCTGGCGGTACTGGTGTTCGAACTGGTGCGCCAGCACGGCATGCTGATGCTGGGGCCGATCCTGTTGCTGGCCGGCTTCCTGCAATTGGTGGCCGGGCGTTTGCGCCTGGGCTGCTGGTTTCGCGTCACCGCGCCAGCGGTGGTCTACGGCATGTTGGCCGGGATTGGCGTGTTGATCGTGCTGTCGCAGATCCATGTGATGCTCGACGGCGCGCCCAAGCCTTCAGGGCTGGATAACCTGGCAGGCTTCCCGGCAGCGCTGGCTGAAGCGATTCCTACCTTCGGCGGCGGGCTCGGCTGGCAGGCTGGCGTACTCGGCTTGTCGACGATGTTGGTGATGTACCTGTGGGACAAATTCCGCCCGCAACCACTACGGTTTGTGCCCGGTGCGCTGCTTGGCGTGGGCCTGGCGACCGTCGCCAGCCTGGTGCTGGCGCTGCAGGTCAAGCGCGTGGAAGTTCCGGAAAACCTGGCGGACGCTATCGACTGGCTGCGCCCCAGCGACCTGCTGAACCTGGCTGATCCACAGCTGCTGATCGCGGCGTTCGCCGTAGCGTTTATTGCCAGTGCCGAAACCCTGCTGTCTGCCGCAGCGGTGGACCGCATGCACAGTGGTCAACGTTCCGACTTCGATAAGGAATTGTCGGCCCAAGGTGTAGGCAACATGCTTTGCGGCCTGGTTGGCGCCTTGCCAATGACTGGCGTGATCGTACGCAGCTCGGCGAACGTCCAAGCGGGTGCTACCACGCGTCTGTCGGCGATGTTCCATGGCCTGTGGCTGCTGGGTTTCGTGCTCTTGCTGTCGAGCGTGCTGCAGAGCATTCCGGTCGCGAGCCTGGCGGGTGTGCTGGTGTACACCGGCATCAAGCTGGTAGACGTCAAGGCGTTCAAGGCGCTGGGGCGCTATGGTCGGATGCCGATGTTCACCTATGCGGCCACCGCGCTGGCAATCATCTTTACCGATTTGCTGACCGGCGTGCTGGTGGGCTTTGGGCTGACGCTGGTGAAGTTGGCGTTCAAGGCGTCGCGTCTTAAAGTCAGCCTTGTTGACCTGCCTCAGGAAGGTGAAATGGAGCTGCGTTTGACGGGGGCGGCGACCTTTCTGAAGGTGCCGGCGTTGACTCAGGTGCTGTCGGCGGTGCCTGCGGGGACCACCTTGCATGTGCCGCTGAGTAACTTGAGTTACATCGACCACTCTTGCCTGGAGTTGCTGGAAGAATGGGGCCGGGCCAATGCAGCCAAGGGCTCGACGTTGGTGATCGAGGCGCGTGGGTTGAAGCGTCGGCTGGAAGGTCGGGTGAGAACGACAGTGGGGATCGGCTCAGCGCCTGCCTGACCCCTCAAAAAACTGTGGGAGCCGGGCTTGCCCGCGATTGGCGGTGGTTCAGTCAACTAATCTGTTGGCTGATACTCCGCCAATCGCGGGCAAGCCCGGCTCCCACAGTTGATCTTTGTAAGCCGGACGATTTACGCAGGTTGATCCAGCGACAGCTCAACCCCAAGCTGGCGCGACAGGCACGGCCAGCGCTTCCAGGACGCTTCGGTCTGCGGGCTCTTGAGCTGCTCGCGATAGGCCTCGACCGACTCCAGCGCAAAGCTTTCCTCGTTAAGCATCTCATCCACAGCCAGGTGCACGGCTTCATCCAACTGGTTGGCGAAGTCTTCGCCGATCAGTTGATGGGCGATCACGTTGGCCACGGTGGTATCCGCTGGAATCAACGGCTGGCCGAAATGCTTGATGTACAGGTCGTTCACTTCTTCGACCAGGCGATGCGCCAGGTAGGCCTCATCCAGCAGGCCATCAAGGCCGTCGTGGCCGGCCAGAATCGCTGGCGGCTGCAGGAAGAAATGTTCAGCGATTTTCAGTACTGGTTTGATCTGGCTTTCAATCCCGGCCTCACGGGCCACGTCATTGGCAGCGTCGAGCAAATCAGGAACCAGGTCGATGTAGGCAGTCACAAAGCGCGTCATGACGATGTTGCGATCACCGTCTGCCAGAGAAATGGCCGAGTGCAGGTGCGGCAATTGTTGTTCCAGCTGAATGGCAAGTTGGCCGGTGGTGGCTTCGTGTTGATGGGCACGGGAAATCTGCTCGCGCAATGCGGCGGTGTTCATGAGGGCTCCAGTGAAGCAGGCGTAGGAAAAGGGAAAAGACAAGGTAGTTCGTTTATACGAGCGCCTAAGACGCATTTGTCATAATTATTTCATGGTTATAGGCAGGGGTTATATCGAAATGCCATCGTTCGTCGGATAAACGATTCCGCCGCCCATTTTACGGGCTCCGTCTGTCTGTTTCTATTCATTTGCCCCCACACATTGCGGGGTTGCTACGGCTGTCTATACTCGATTTTGTACGCAATTAGCTGATGACGCCCAACTGCATGACGCAGGCAAGGCTTGGCGGTTGTAAGCAGTATGGAAGCCGCTCCCTTCGCCGCAGGTGCAAACCGGCGGGATAACAAGAAACATAAAGGGGAACCCGCAATGACGCGACATCCACACGTTTGGATGGGCCTCCTGGTGTGGTCGGTATTCGGCCAGGCGCACGCCGCCTGGACCACGAATATGGCGCCAGGGGCTACTGAAGTCAGCCACGCTGTGTTTGACCTGCACATGACCATTTTCTGGATTTGTGTGGTGATCGGCATCGTCGTGTTTGGCGCGATGTTCTGGTCAATGATCCTGCACCGCCGGTCTACGGGCCAGGTAGCGGCCAAGTTCCACGAAAGCACCACCGTGGAAATCCTCTGGACCGTGGTGCCCTTGCTGATTCTGGTGGCCATGGCCATTCCGGCCACCAAGACCCTGATCAACATCTACGACAGCAGTGAATCGGATATCGATATCCAGGTCACCGGCTATCAGTGGAAGTGGCATTACAAATACCTGGGGCAGGATGTGGAGTTCTTCAGCAACCTGGCCACGCCCGCCGAGCAGATCCATAACCAGGCTACCAAGGGTGAACACTACCTGTTGGAAGTCGACCAGCCGCTGGTATTGCCGGTGGGTGCCAAGGTGCGCTTTCTGGTGACCGCCGCCGATGTGATCCACTCATGGTGGGTACCGGCCTTCGCGGTCAAGCGCGACGCCATCCCCGGCTTCGTCAACGAGGCCTGGACCCGCGTCGAGAAGCCCGGCATCTATCGTGGCCAGTGCGCCGAACTGTGTGGCAAGGACCATGGCTTCATGCCCATCGTGGTTGAGGTCAAGTCCAAGGCTGACTACGACACCTGGCTGGGCGAGCGCAAGGAGGAGGCGGCCAAGCTCAAGGAACTGACCTCCAAGGAGTGGACTCTGGACGAACTGGTGGCTCGTGGCGACAAGGTCTATCACACCACCTGCGTGGCCTGTCACCAGGCCGAGGGCCAAGGCTTGCCACCGATGTTCCCGGCGCTCAAGGGCTCGAAAATCGCCACGGGGCCGGCCAAAGACCATCTGAGCATCGTGTATCACGGCAAGCCCGGCACCGCGATGGCAGCCTTCGGCAAGCAGCTCTCTGAAGTGGATATCGCCGCTGTGGTGACCTATGAGCGTAACGCCTGGGGTAATAACAAAGGCGACATGGTCACGCCCAAAGACGTGCTGGCTCTGAAACAGGCCCAAAGCAAATGACTACTTTCATTGCCAATGCCCTGAATCGCCCCGCTCACTCGCTTGCAGGAGAACGGCCATGAGCACTGTGATCGACCATGGTCATGCCGACCATGCCCACGGCCCCGCCAAGGGTCTGATGCGCTGGGTGCTGACCACCAACCACAAAGACATCGGCACCATGTACCTGTGGTTCGCCTTCACCATGTTCCTGCTCGGTGGCTCGTTCGCCATGGTGATCCGCGCCGAGCTGTTCCAGCCGGGCCTGCAGATTGTGCAGCCGGCGTTCTTCAACCAGATGACCACCATGCACGGCCTGATCATGGTGTTCGGCGCAGTGATGCCGGCGTTCGTCGGCCTGGCCAACTGGATGATCCCGCTGATGATCGGCGCGCCGGACATGGCCCTGCCGCGCATGAACAATTTCAGTTTCTGGCTGCTGCCGGCGGCGTTTCTGCTGTTGGTGTCTACCTTGTTCACGCCCGGCGGCGGGCCGAACTTCGGCTGGACCTTTTACGCCCCGCTCTCCACCACCTATGCGCCGGAAAGCGTGACGTTCTTTATCTTTGCCATCCACCTGATGGGCATCAGTTCGATCATGGGCGCGATCAACGTGGTCGCCACCATCCTCAACCTGCGCGCGCCGGGCATGACCCTGATGAAAATGCCGCTGTTCGTGTGGACCTGGCTGATCACCGCGTTCCTGCTGATCGCGGTGATGCCGGTACTGGCGGGCTGCGTGACCATGATGCTGATGGATATCCACTTCGGCACCAGCTTCTTCAGCGCGGCCGGTGGTGGCGATCCGGTGCTGTTCCAGCATGTGTTCTGGTTCTTCGGGCATCCCGAGGTGTACATCATGATCCTGCCGGCCTTTGGCGCGGTCAGCTCGATCATCCCGACCTTCTCGCGCAAGCCGCTGTTCGGTTACACCTCGATGGTCTACGCCACCGCGAGCATCGCGTTCCTGTCATTCATCGTGTGGGCACACCATATGTTCGTGGTGGGCATTCCGCTGGTGGGTGAGCTGTTCTTCATGTACGCCACCCTGCTGATCGCCGTACCCACGGGGGTGAAGGTATTCAACTGGGTCAGCACCATGTGGCAAGGCTCACTGACGTTCGAGACGCCGATGTTGTTTGCGGTGGCCTTTGTGATCCTGTTCACCATCGGCGGCTTCTCCGGGCTGATGCTGGCGATTGCCCCGGCGGACTTTCAGTACCACGACACCTACTTTGTGGTGGCGCATTTCCATTACGTACTGGTGCCCGGCGCGATCTTCGGGATCTTCGCCTCGGCCTACTACTGGCTGCCGAAATGGACCGGCCACATGTACGACGAAACCCTGGGCAAACTGCATTTCTGGTTGTCTTTCGTGGGCATGAACATGGCGTTCTTCCCCATGCACTTCGTGGGGCTGGCCGGTATGCCGCGTCGGGTGCCGGACTACAACCTGCAGTTCGCTGACTTCAACATGGTCTCGTCCATCGGTGCCTTCATGTTCGGCGCCACGCAGATCTTCTTCCTGTTCATTGTCATCAAGTGCATCCGTGGCGGCCCGCCTGCGCCGGCCAAGCCCTGGGATGGCGCCGAAGGCCTGGAATGGAGCGTGCCCTCGCCCGCGCCGTATCACACCTTCACCACGCCGCCGGAGGTCAAATGAAGCCCTCCCTATACTCCTCCTGTGGGAGCGGGCTTGCCCGCGATGGCGGTATGTCAGGCGCTGAATCTCCCGACTTTGAGGTCCTCATCGCAGGCAAGCCAGCTCCCACAGAAAGTCCAAAGCCAGGTGGGCGCCATGGCTGACTCCGTACCGCTCAAGCGCCTGGTCACCCGCCTGCTGATTTTGGTGTTGGCGATGTTCGCCTTTGGCTTCGCCCTGGTGCCGATCTACGACGTGATGTGCAAGGCGTTCGGCATCAACGGCAAGACCGCCGGCCAGTACGAGGGCGAGCAAATGGTCGACCCCTCGCGCCAGGTGCGCGTGCAGTTTCTGTCCACCAACGCCATCGACATGGTCTGGGAATTTCATTCCAAGGCCGATGAGATTGTGGTCAACCCCGGAGCAGTCAACGAGATGCTGTTCGTGGCCTACAACCCCACCGATAAGCCGATGACCGCCCAGGCGATACCCAGCATTTCCCCGGCCGAGGCGGCGATGTACTTCCACAAGACCGAATGCTTTTGCTTCACCCAGCAAGTGTTGCAGCCCGGTGAGCGCATTGAGATGCCCGTACGTTTCATCGTCGATCGCGCGATGCCCAAGGATGTGAAGCATTTGACCCTGGCGTACACGCTGTTCGATATCACTGCGCGCCAGCCGCCCGTGGCCGTCAGGACCGGGGGCTAGCTACTGTTTGCCCCCTCAATCAGGAGAGCGAATACATGTCGACTCATGATACGTACTACGTACCAGCGCAAAGCAAATGGCCGATAATTGCCACGATTGGCCTGCTGGTCACCGTGTATGGCCTGGCCGTGTGGTTCAACGACTTGAAGGCCGCGCGGGCCGAATCCCACGGGCCGTGGATCTTTTTCGTCGGCGGTTTGCTGCTGGCCTACATGCTGTTTGGCTGGTTTGGCGCGGTGATCAAGGAAAGTCGTGCCGGGCTGTACAGCGCGCAGATGGACCGCTCGTTCCGCTGGGGCATGACGTGGTTCATCTTTTCGGAGGTGATGTTCTTCATCGCCTTTTTTGGTGCGCTGTTCTACGTGCGCGTCTGGGCTGGGCCTTGGTTGGCGGGCGAAGGGCCCAAGGGCATTGCCCATATGCTGTGGCCGAACTTTGAGTTTGCCTGGCCCCTGCTGAACAACCCCGACCCCAAGCTCTACCCTGCGCCCAAAGGCACCATCAGCCCCTGGGGCCTGCCGTTGGTCAACACCATCCTGCTGGTGAGTTCCAGCGTGACCATCACCATTGCCCACCATGCCCTGCGCAAAGGCCATCGTGGTGCACTGAAACTCTGGCTGGCGATCACCGTGCTGCTGGGCCTGGCGTTTCTTGGGTTCCAGGCTGAGGAATACATCCACGCCTACAAAGAGTTGGGCCTTACCCTGGGTTCAGGCGTGTACGGCGCGACGTTCTTCATGCTCACGGGCTTTCACGGCGCCCACGTGACCATCGGCACCATTATTTTGTTTGTGATGCTGATGCGCATCCTGCGCGGGCATTTCAATGCCGAGCACCAGTTCGGTTTCGAGGCGGCCAGTTGGTATTGGCACTTTGTGGACGTGGTGTGGATCGGGCTGTTTTTCTTTGTCTATGTGCTGTGACGCCGCTTACCACGGCGCATGAGAGACCAGTTGGCCGCTGAAAAAGCCCCAGGCGATCAAGCCCACGGTGATCACGGCCAGCGTGACACGCACAGTCAAGGCGGTGACGAGGCGGTTGGAGTTGCCCTCGTCCTTGACCAGGAAGAACAAGCCGCTGAACAGGCTCACGACGGTCGCGATCAGCATCAGGGCAATGGCGGCTTTGAGCATGGTCTGGCTCCGGGCTTATTGGGAGAGGGGCGATGAGGTCGAGTATAGCCAGTGCCCTGCAGCGCTTTCGTCCGGGCATCGCGCCGACGCTGGTGGTGCTGGTGTTGCTGCCATTGATGGTCGGCCTGGGGTTTTGGCAACTGGCCCGTGGGCACGAAAAGCAACTGCTGGTAGACCGTTATGCCGAGCGCCGCGCGGCCGAGCCGGTCAGCAGTGCGCAACTCAATGACATGGCTGATCCGGCCTTCCGTCGCGTCCATCTTCGCGGGCAACTGGATGGTGAACACAGCGTATTGCTGGATAACCGCATGCGTGACGGCAAGGCCGGTGTTGAGCTGCTGCAACCTTTTCATGATCAGGCCAGCGGCCTGTGGCTGTTGCTCAATCGTGGCTGGCTGCCTTGGCCAGACCGGCGTATCGCGCCCGCCTTTACTACCCCTGAACAGACGCTGAACCTCGACGCCTGGGTGTACGTCGCCCCCGGCGAGACCTTCCAACTGCATGCCGACCCGGCCAGCACGCAATGGCCGCGCCTGCTTACCGCACTGCACCCCGCCGCGCTGTGGGACGAACTGGGGCGCAGCGGTTTTGCCTATGAGCTGCGTGCCGAAGCGGGCCCCGATACCTACGAAACCAGCTGGCCCGTGGTCGCCATGGGCCCGGAAAAACACCTGGCCTACGCCGTGCAATGGTTCGCCATGGCCGTGGCGTTGCTGGCGCTTTACCTCTACCTCGGATGGCATAACAAAAAGGAGAAGCCCCATGGGAGCGGCCATGAATCCACCCAGCACATCTGACACGCTTGATCGGCGCAAGGGTCGCTGGCAGCTGATTTTGATCCTGATGATGGTGATCGGCCCGATGGCGCTGGCCACCTTTATGTACAAATTGCAGTTCTGGGTGCCGGACAGCCGCAGCTACCACGGCGAACTGATCGGCAACGGCCAGACCCGCGCCGACATTGGTGTGCAGGCCGATGAACAGCGTTGGCAACTGCTGGTCACCGCCCCCGCCGCCTGCGCTGCCGATTGCCAGCAACTGGTGTACCTGGCGCGCCAGCTGCAGATCAGCCTTGGCCGTGATGCGTCTCGTGCCAGCCATGCCCTGGCCGGCGCGCAACCTTTGAGCCGCGAATACGAGGCCAAGCTCAAGGCCGAATATCCACAGCTGCAGCGCTACCCGCTGGATGTGTCGACCTTTGCCAGGAACGCTGCCGCGCCTGGTGAGGCACAACTGTGGATCGTCGACCCCCACGGCAATCTGGTGCTGCGCTATGACGCCAAGGTCAAGGGCAAGGACTTGCTCAACGATCTGCGCTTGCTGCTGAAACTGTCGAACATCGGATAAGGGCACCGTCATGGCCAAGCCTGGATTTCGCCTCGCGCTGTTTGCCACCTTACTGGCGTTGCTTGTCGTGCTGCTCGGCGCCTATACCCGCCTGACCCACGCCGGCCTCGGCTGCCCGGACTGGCCGGGCTGCTATGGCTTTATCAGCGTGCCCCAAAGCGAAGCCCAACTGGCCCATGCCGAGTTGCACTTTCCCGACACGCCGGTGGAGGCCGACAAAGGCTGGGCCGAGATGACCCATCGCTACTTCGCTGGCAGCCTGGGCCTCTTGATCGCGCTGCTGGCGGCGCGTTCGTGGCGTCATCGGCGTGATCCGGGCCAGCCAGTGAAGCTGCCGCTGTTCCTGCTGGCGGTGGTGTTGGCCCAGGCGGCGTTTGGCATGTGGACCGTGACCTTGAAGCTCTGGCCGCAAGTGGTCACCGGGCACCTGTTGGGCGGCTTTGCGACCTTGAGCCTGCTGTTTCTGCTGACCCTGCGGCTGTCCGGCGTACTGCCGGCGCTGGTCGTGCCCAAGCGCCTGCAATATTGGGCGACGGCGGGCCTGGTGCTGGTGATCGGGCAGATCGCCCTGGGCGGCTGGGTCAGTTCCAACTACGCGGCAGTGGCCTGTGTCGATTTGCCCACCTGCCATGGCCAATGGTGGCCGGCAGCGGACTTTGCCAATGGCTTTCACCTGACCCAGCACATCGGCCCCAATTACCTGGGCGGGCAGCTCGACAGCGAAGCGCGCACTGCTATTCACCTGACGCATCGCGTCGGCGCCGTGCTGGTCACGCTGGTGCTGCTCGGTTTGGCCTGGCAACTGCGGGCAGTGGGGATGACGCGCCTGGCCGGTCTGCTGTTGATCGCCCTGGCCGCGCAGATCTGCCTGGGGCTGAGCAATGTGGCGTTCGGCCTGCCGTTACCGGTGGCAGTCGCGCACAACGCTGGCGGGGCAACGTTGTTGTTGACGCTGGTGCTGGTCAATTACCACGCGCGCACCAGCCTGGTTCGGGTGCGTCACCCGCGTCTGTTCGGTTGGCGTTTTATCCCGCGCAAACAGGTGTCGGGCCTGATCACCCTTAAAGGAGAACTGCCATGGCGACCGTGATCGGCGCACGTCGCGACCGGGCGATCTGGCGTGACTATCTGGAGCTGACCAAGCCCAAAGTGGTGGTGCTGATGCTGATCACCTCGCTGGTGGGCATGTTCCTCGCCACCCGCGCCGGGGTGCCCTGGACAGTGCTGGTGTTCGGCAACCTCGGCATTGCCCTGTGTGCCGGCGGCGCGGCGGCGGTCAATCATGTAGTGGATCGACGGATTGATGCCGTGATGGCGCGCACTCACAAGCGGCCGATGGCTGAGGGGCGTGTCTCGCCGATGGCGGCGTTAGCGTTTGCGTTGTTCCTGGCGATTGCAGGATTGGCCCTGCTGCTGGCGTTTACCAACCCGCTGGCGGCCTGGCTGACCTTGGCTTCGCTGCTGGGTTATGCGGTGATCTATACCGGTTTTCTCAAGCGGGCGACTCCGCAGAATATCGTCATCGGCGGTCTGGCCGGTGCGGCGCCGCCGCTGCTGGGCTGGGTGGCTGTCACCGGGCATGTGAGTGCCGAGCCCTTGCTGCTGGTGTTGATCATCTTCGCCTGGACCCCGCCACACTTCTGGGCCCTGGCCATTCACCGCAAAGAGGAATACGCCAAGGCCGACATCCCGATGCTGCCGGTCACCCATGGCGAGCACTACACCAAGGTGCATATCCTGCTGTACACCTTCGCCCTGCTGGCGGTGAGCCTGATGCCTTACGTTATCCACATGAGCGGGCTGCTCTACCTGGGCTGTGCGCTGGTATTGGGTGCGCGCTTTCTGCAATGGGCCTGGGTGTTGTACCGTGGCAGCCAGCCGCACGCGGCGATCAACACGTTCAAGTACTCTATCTGGTACTTGCTGCTGCTGTTTATCGCCCTGCTCGTAGACCACTACTTATTGTTGAACCTATGACTCGAACTCAAAAAACCGTCTTCATCCTCGTGGCCCTGGTGGCGTTGATCATGGGCCTGACCGTCAACAAAGTGCTCTCGGGCAAAGGCCAGGGCGACCCTACCGCGCTGATCGACGCGGGCATCATTCTGTTGCCGCAAAGCCGCCAGTTGCCAGCGGTGACCATGACCAATCAGGAAGGCCAGCCGGTGGTGGTCAACGAGTTGAAGGGCAAGTGGAGCCTGCTGTTTTTTGGCTACACCTTCTGCCCGGATATCTGCCCAACCACCCTCGCCCAGCTTCGCCAGATCAAGAGCGAGCTGCCCCAAGAGGCTGTGGATAAGTTGCAGGTGATCCTGGTCAGCGTCGATCCGCACCGCGATACCCCGGCGCAGCTCAAGCAGTACCTGGGTTACTTTGATCCGCAGTTCCAAGGCCTGACTGGCGCGAATGTGGAGGATGTGCAGAAGGTTTCGAATGCGGTGAGCATTCCCTTCATTCCGGCGGATACCACTAAGCCGAACTACACCGTCGACCACAGCGGTAACCTGGCACTGATCGGCCCGGATGGTACTCAGCGTGGGTTTATTCGTGCGCCGTTGAACAACCAGAAGCTGGTGGCGCAGTTGCCGGGGTTGCTACAGCGCAAGTGAGCACCTGATGATCGTTCCCACGCTCTGCGTGGGAATGCAGTTAGGGACGCTCTGCGTCCCCAAGCGTGACGCAGAGCGTCACGAGAGGCGTTCCCACGCGGAGCGTGGGAACGATCAGATCAGGAGAAATCAGAACGCCGGCTTGATCGCGCCTTTGTACTTCTCTTCGATGAACTTCTTCACTTCAGGCGTGTGCAGAGCTGCAACCAGCTTCTTCACCGCGTCCGCATCCTTGTTGTCTTCGCGGGTCACCAGGATGTTCACGTAAGGCGAATCGCTGCCTTCGATCACCAGGGCATCCTTGGATGGGTCCAGCTTGGCTTCCAGGGCGTAGTTGGTGTTGATCAGCGCCAGGTCGACCTGGGTCAGCACGCGCGGCAGGGTGGCGGCTTCCAGTTCGCGGAATTTCAGGTTTTTATCGTTGCCGGTGATGTCCTTGATGGTCGACAGGATGTTGGTCGGGTCCTTCAGGGTGATCAGGCCGTTCTTGGCCAGCAGTAACAGCGCACGACCACCGTTGGTGGCGTCGTTCGGAATCACCACGTTGGCGCCGTCAGGCAGGTCGGCCAATTTTTTGTACTTGCTGGAGTAAGCGCCCAGAGGCTCCAGGTGCACCGCGCCGACGCTCACCAGGTGAGTGCCTTTGGCCTTGTTGAATTCATCCAGGTACGGCTGGTGCTGGAAGAAGTTGGCATCCAGGCGCTTTTCAGCCACCTGTACGTTCGGCTGCACGTAGTCGGTGAAGACTTTGACGTTCAGGTCCACGCCTTCTTTGGCCAGGGCAGGCTTCACGAATTCGAGGATTTCGGCGTGAGGCACCGGCGAAGCAGCGACCGTAATGGTCTCGGCGTGGGCGGAAAACGCAGCCACGGCGGCGAAAGCAACCAGTAGTTTTTTCATCCAGCAAGCTCCTTGTTCGGGCATCTGCCGGCTGTGTGCCGGCAATGGCCGTTATTTACGAGAAAAATGCACCACCAGCCGGTCGCCGACGGTTTGCAGAATTTGCACAAGAATCAACAGCATCACCACGGTGACCACCATCACATCGGTCTGGAAGCGCTGGTAGCCAAAACGGATTGCCAGGTCGCCCAGGCCGCCAGCACCGACCACACCCGCCATTGCGGTGTAGGAAACCAGTGTAATCGCCGTCACCGTAATCGCTGCGAAGATGCCAGGGCGGGCTTCGGGCAACAGGGCGTTGGTGATGATCTGGCGGGTGGTAGCACCCATGGCCTGGGTGGCTTCGATGATGCCACGGTCCACTTCGCGCAGGGCTGTTTCCACCAGGCGCGCAAAGAATGGCGTGGCGCCGACGACCAGCGGTGGGATCGCGCCGGCGACACCCAGCGACGTGCCGGTGATCAGTACCGTGAATGGAATCATCACGATCAGCAGGATGATGAACGGTAGCGAGCGCAAGATATTCACGATCAGCGACAGCAGCGCGTACAGGCCTTTTTGTTCGAACAGCTGGCGCGGGCTGGTCAGGAACAACAGCACGCCCAGGGGCAGGCCCAGCAGCACGGTGAAGAACAGCGAGCCGAACAGCATGGTCATGGTGTCACCGGTGGCGAGCCAGATTTCAGACCAGTCGATATTGGCGAAGAAACTCAGGAAAACGTCCATCAGCGCAGGACCTCCATGTGAACGTCGGCGGCGGTGAAGCGTGCAAACGCAGCGTCCATGTCACCGCCGGTGACGGCGAGGGTCAGTTGCCCGTAAGGGATGTCTTTGATGCGGTCGATACGACCGGCAAGGATGCTGTAGTCCACCCCGGTTTCCCGTGCGACGGTACCCAGCAGTGGCGCGTAGGTCGCGTCCCCTTGGAACGTCAGGCGCACGATACGGCCTGGCACATGGGCAAAGTCGTCGCGCTGCTCGCCTTCGTCCACCTGTTCGGCTTCTTGTACGAAGCGTTTGGTGGTCGGGTGCTTGGGGTGCAGGAACACGTCGGCCACCGAGCCTTGCTCGACGATCACCCCGGCGTCCATCACCGCGACCTGGTCGCATACGCGGCGGATCACGTCCATTTCATGGGTGATCAACACGATGGTCAGGTTCAGCTCGCGGTTGATCTCGGCCAGCAGTTGCAGGACCGACGCCGTGGTTTGCGGGTCGAGGGCGCTGGTGGCTTCGTCGCACAGCAGGATTTTTGGCTTGGTCGCCAGGGCTCGGGCGATGCCGACGCGCTGTTTCTGGCCGCCGGACAACTGCGCCGGGTACTTCTTGGCGTGGTCCGACAAGCCGACGCGGGCGAGCAGCTCAGCCACACGCTGGTCGATTTCCTTGCGCGACAGTTCGCCGGCGAGCGTCAGCGGCAGCGCGACGTTGTCGGCCACGGTCTTGGACGCCAGCAAGTTGAAGTGCTGGAAGATCATGCCGACCTGCTGGCGAAAGCGCCGCAGGCCGTTGGCGTCCAGCGCAGTGACTTCTTCGCCATCCACCTTGATCTGGCCACCACTGGGCTCTTCCAGGCGGTTGATCAGGCGCAGCAGGGTGCTTTTACCGGCACCCGAGTGGCCAATCAGGCCAAACACCTGGCCGTTCTCGACGCGCAGGCTGGTGGGGTGCAGGGCGGGGATATCCTTACCGGCGACGCGGTAGGTTTTATGGACGTTTTGAAACTCGATCACGTAGCGAACCTTGTGGGGCGCATTGAAAAGGGATCAGCGGTTAGCCGGGCGCGCATTTTAGCCTGTCCGTATAGCGTTTCTTAGCATTTATTTCGTATTCATCCAGTCATTTGGCAATAACGCGATCAAAGGTCATAAAAAAGGAACGGTGCAAAACCGCGTCAGTCACTACTTAAGCAACTCGATTTCCCAGGTGCCGTGCCTGGGGTTTTGCTCAAACGAGCCGGGGACCGCTCTGGCCACTTTGAATAAGGAGTTTTGACTGATGAGTACCAAGAAGCCAGCC
This sequence comes from Pseudomonas sp. AL10, assembly GCF_029960685.1. Lineage (NCBI taxonomy): Bacteria > Pseudomonadati > Pseudomonadota > Gammaproteobacteria > Pseudomonadales > Pseudomonadaceae > Pseudomonas > Pseudomonas sp. AL10. Next base: position 6,365 of record NZ_JASBQZ010000051.1, on the reverse strand, counting down.
ACCCCGCCCAAGAGTGAACTTGCGGGTACCGATACCCTGGACCGTGGCAACACCAACGCCAAGTTGCAGGCCCTGGAAGAATTCCGCTCTGACGCGACTGGCCAGGCCCTGCGCACCAACCAAGGCGTGAAGATTTCCGATAACCAGAACAGCTTGAAAGTCGGCGCGCGCGGCCCGTCGCTGCTCGAAGACTTCATCATGCGTGAAAAGATCACGCACTTCGACCATGAGCGCATCCCGGAGCGCATCGTGCATGCCCGTGGTACGGGCGCCCATGGCTATTTCCAGAGTTACGGCGACCATTCGACGCTGACCAAGGCAGGTTTCCTGCGCACGCCTGAGCATAAAACCCCAGTATTCGCGCGTTTTTCCACGGTGCAGGGCCCGCGTGGTTCCGGCGACACCGTGCGTGATGTGCGCGGTTTTGCCGTGAAGTTCTTCACCGAGGAAGGCAACTTCGACCTGGTGGGCAACAACATGCCGGTGTTCTTCATCCAGGATGCGATCAAATTTCCTGACTTCGTCCACGCGGTGAAACCCGAGCCTCATAACGAGATTCCTACCGGCGGTTCGGCCCACGATACCTTCTGGGACTTTGTCTCGCTGCAACCGGAATCCGCGCACATGGTGATCTGGGCCATGTCCGACCGCGCCATTCCAAAAAGCCTGCGCGCCATGCAGGGCTTTGGGGTACATACCTTCCGGTTGATCAATACCGAAGGTAAGTCCAGCTTCGTGAAATTCCACTGGCGTCCAAAAGTCGGCACCTGCTCCCTGGTATGGGATGAAGCGCAAAAGCTGGCCGGTAAAGATACGGATTACCACCGTCGCGACCTGTGGGAAGCGATTGAAAGCGGCGATTACCCCGAGTGGGAGCTAGGCGTACAGATCGTGGCCGAAGAAGACGAGCACACGTTTGATTTCGACTTGCTCGACCCGACCAAGATCATTCCAGAAGAACTGGTACCGATCACGCCGCTGGGCAAAATGGTGCTCAACCGTAACCCCGACAACTTCTTCGCTGAAGTCGAGCAGGTTGCGTTCTGCCCGGGCCACATCGTGCCGGGCATCGATTTCACTAACGACCCATTGCTGCAGGGCCGTCTGTTTTCCTACACCGATACCCAGATCAGCCGATTGGGCGGGCCGAACTTTCATGAAATTCCAATCAACCGGCCTGTCGTGCCTTTCCATAACGGCCAGCGCGACGCTCAGCATCGCACCGTGATTGATAAGGGTCGTGCGTCCTACGAACCAAACTCCATTGATGGGGGTTGGCCGAAAGAAACCCCTGCTGGTCCTACCGATGGTGGTTTTGAGTCCTACTACGAGCGCGTCGATGCCAACAAGGTGCGTGAGCGTAGCGAATCCTTTGGTGACCATTTCTCCCAGGCGACGCTGTTCTACAACAGCATGAGCCACCACGAGAAAGAGCACATTATCGCGGCCTACAGCTTTGAGCTGGGCAAGGTGGAGCGCGAGTTCATCCGTGCGCGCCAGGTCAACGAGATCCTGGCCAATATCGACCTGGAGCTGGCCAAGCGCGTTGCGCAGAATTTGGGCTTGCCAGCGCCGACCAAGGGCACGGTGCCTGCCCGTGAAACGTCGCTGAAAGAATCGCCAGCCTTGAGCCAGGTGAATTTACTATCGGGCGATATTAAAACGCGCAAAGTGGCGATTCTGGCAGCCAACGGCGTTGATGGTGCGGCCATTGACGCGCTAAAAGCAGCGCTGGAAGCTGAAGGCGCCCATGCCAAGTTGCTGGGGCCTACTTCGGCGCCTGTGACCACTGCGCAGGGCAAGACGCTGCCGGTCGACGCCTCGATGGAAGGCATGCCGTCCATTGCCTTCGACGCAGTGTTTATCCCGGGTGGCAAAGAGTCCGTGAAGGCGCTGAGCGGTGATGGTGTGGCGTTGCATTATGTACTGGAAGCCTACAAACACCTGAAGGCGATTGCGGTAGCCAGTGATGTGAAGCCGTTGCTGGACCTGCTGAAGCTGGAAGCGGATGCGGGGTTGATCGTGGGCGCGGATGCCAAGGCGTTCAAAGCGTTTTTTGCGGCGATTGCCCAGCATCGGGTGTGGGAGCGTGAGCCGAAATCCAAGGCGATTCCGGCTTAACTTATCGGTTGTTTGTTAGATCGTCATCGCAGGCAAGCCAGCTCCCACACCGTTCAAATGTGGGAGGTGGCTTGCCTGCGATGCTTTTAGTCCGCCTTGCGCGGAATCAGCACAACCTGCGCCGGAATGTGTTTCAGGATTTGCCGGTGAATCTTCAGGTCATATCCCGAATCAATCCGCTTCACCCGCTTGGTCAGTAACGTGGCCAGCCACGGGTAATCCTGGGTGCGTGGCACCTGGATGCTGACATCGCACTGGTAATTCACCACGTCGGTGGCGATCGCGTCCAACTGATGACGCATGTCTTCGACATCCGCGAGGTTCAGCGCCACGGTGGTGCTCGGCGCTGCCGGGTCGATAACCTTGGCGGCGGGCTTGGCTTCAGCGGCTTTCAACGCGGCTTCTGCCTGGTCCAATTCGGCTTTACGCGCATGGCTGATGGCGCTGTTGACGCCACCAGTCAGCGCAGGGGCCTTGGGCATCAGGGCGCGGGCACGGCTCAGGGCCGTGGCGGCCGCGTTGACATCGCCCTTTTGCAACACGATCTGGCTGCGCTGCAAGTAGGCTTCGGCCAATTGACGCTGGTAGGCCTCAAGTGCCGGGTCATTGGGCGATTGGGCCTGCAGTGCGGCCAACTGGTCTTCGGCGGTGGCCAATTCGCTGCTGGCCAGGTTTTGTTCCAGCTGCGCGATGGCCGCAGCCCGCGGATCCGGAGCCTGGGGGGCAGCGGGCGGCGTACTTTGGCAGGCGCCCAGCAGCAGTGAAAATGCGGCAAGGAGCAGATAACGGGAGGTGAACGGCTTCATTCCTGCGACTCTCTATTTGCGCAAAAAGCGAGCAAGTCTACACCCCTCGACGGGGCAGGACAAAACTCAGCAGAAACAGGGCGGCCGCCGTAACCACAATCGACGGCCCGGCCGGTGTGTCCTTGAACCAGGACAGCGCCAGGCCACCACACACTGCAAGCATCCCCAGGAGGCTGGCGCCAATCGCCATCTGCTCCGGAGAGCGAGCGTGACGTTGGGCGGCGGCGGCTGGAATGATCAGCAGCGACGTGATCAACAATACGCCGACAATCTTCATCGCGACAGCAATCACCACGGCGATGAGCAACATCAGCGCCATACGCAGGCCTGCGACGGGCAAGCCCTCTACCTTGGCCAGTTCTTCATGCACGGTGATCGCCAGCAACGGGCGCCACAGGGTCACCAGCAACACCAGCACCGCAGCGCTGCCGCCGAGTATCCAGGCCAGGTCGGTCGGGCTGATTGCCAGCAGGTCACCAAACAGGTAGGCCATCAGGTCGATGCGCACTTCATGCATGAAGCTCAGCACCACCAGGCCCAGGGACAAAGTACTGGGCGCAAGGATGCCCAGCAGTGTGTCGGAAGCCAGTGGCTGGCGTTGCTGCAGGGTCACCAGCAGCACCGCTAGCAGCAGGCAGCCGACGGTCACGGCGATGGCCGGGCTTACATCCAGCAGAAAGCCCATGGCCACGCCCAGCAAGGCGGCATGGGACAAGGTGTCGCCGAAATAGGCCATGCGCCGCCAGACCACAAACGAGCCCAATGGGCCCGCCACCAGAGCCAAAGCCAAGCCTGCCAGCAGGGCGTAGAGCAGAAAATCAGCCATGCTTGCAGCTATCTCCATGAACGTGGGGGGTATCGACGACGGCGCCATGCAGGTCATGGGCGTGGTCGTGGTGGTGATGATAGATAGCCAGGCTCTGGGCGTTCTTGCCGAACAACTCCACGAACGCCGGGTCGCCACTGACCTGTTCCGGGTGGCCCGAGCAGCACACGTGGCGGTTGAGGCAGACCACTTGGTCGGTGGTGCTCATGACCAGGTGCAAGTCGTGGGAGACCATCAGCACGCCGCAACCATGGCGGTCGCGCAGGCGGGTGATCAGGCTGTACAGCTCGGCCTGGCCAGCGACATCGACACCTTGCACGGGCTCATCGAGTACCAGCAACTCGGGCTCGCGCAGCAAGGCGCGGGCCAGCAGCACGCGCTGCATTTCGCCGCCGGAGATGCTTTGCACCGGGTTGTCGATGACGTGTTCGGCGCCGACTTCCTTAAGCGCAGCCTGGGCGCGGGCGCGGTCTACGCCGGGCACCAGGCGCAGAAAGCGCAAGACGGAGAGCGGCAACGTCGGGTCTACATGCAGCTTTTGCGGCATATAGCCCACGCGCAGCTTGGGCTTGCGCCAAACCGTTCCGCTGTGGGGCTTGAGCAGCCCGAGCACGGCGCGCACCAGGGTGGTCTTGCCAGCGCCGTTGGGGCCGATCAAAGTGACGATTTGCCCCGGCTCCACGCTCAGTGCGATGTTTTCCAGCACGTTTTGCCCGGCGAACGTGACCCCGACCTGCTCCAGGCGGATTAACGCATTGCTCATCAAACCCCCTGGCAGCCTGCGCACAGGCCGACCACTTCGACCGTTTGCCCCTCGACCTTGAAGCCGACGTCGGCAGCGCTTTTGACAATGGCGTCGCTGATGCTTTTTTGCTCAAGCTCGATGGCGGCGTGGCACTCGCGGCAGATCAGGAACTGGCCCTGATGCGCGTGCTCCGGGTGGTTGCAACCGACAAAGGCGTTGAGCGAGGCGATACGGTGCACCAGGCCATTTTCCAGCAGGAAATCCAGTGCACGGTAAACGGTAGGCGGTGCGGCGCGGCGGCCGTCCTGCTCGCTGAGGACGCCAAGAATATCGTAAGCGCCCAAAGGCTTATGGCTCTGCCACACCAGCTCCAGCACCCGGCGACGCAAGGCGGTCAGGCGCAAGCCTTTCTTTGCGCACAGGGTGTCGGCCTCTGACAATGCGGTGTGCACGCAGTGAGAGTGGTCGTGGGGACGGCTGGCAAGCGGTGTTTTAGGCATGAGCGGCGACAGATATTTGATAGAGACGTTATTATGTTACCCGTTCCTACGCCATCGAGTGGTCATCGTGTCCCGACTTTTTCCCGTTTTTGTCGTATTTGTCACCAGTTTGTTCGTTGCGGGTGCCGCTCAGGCCGAGGTCAAGGTGCTGACGAGCATCAAGCCGTTGCAGCTGATCGCGGCTGCCGTGCAGGACGGCGTGGCTGTTCCAGAGGTATTGCTGCCGCCGGGGGCGTCGCCACATAACTTCGCTTTGCGCCCATCCGACGTACGGCGCGTGCAGTCGGTCGACCTGCTTTACTGGATCGGGCCAGACATGGAGACGTTTTTGCCGCGTGTGCTTAAAGGCCGTACGGCGCCAACGGTGGCCGTGCAGGATCTGCCAGGCATGAAACTGCGCATTTTCGGCGAAGATAGCCATTCTCATGCCGACGAAGCCGACGAACATGACCACGATCACCGCCCAGGCAGCGTGGATGCGCACCTGTGGCTGTCGACCGTCAATGCGCGCGTGATCGCCGCACGGATGGCGGCCGACCTCAGTGCCGCAGACCCGGCCAATGCCGAGCGTTATCAGAGCAATGCCAAAGCCTTCGAAGAACGCCTGAACGCGCTGGATGCGCGCCTGAAGCAGCGTTTGGCGGGCGTTGATGGCAAACCTTACTTCGTGTTCCACGAAGCCTTTGATTACTTCGAAGAGGCGTACGGCTTGAAGCATGCCGGCGTGTTCAGCGTGGCCGCCGAAGTGCAGCCGGGCGCGCAGCACGTAGCGGCGATGCGCGCGCGTTTGCAGGAAGTGGGCAAGACTTGCGTGTTCAGCGAGCCGCCGTTGCGACCTCGCTTGGCCGAAACCCTGGTGGCCGGGTTGCCGGTGAAGTTGGCGGAATTGGATGCGTTGGGCGGCTATACCCCGGCGACGGCCCAGGGTTATGAGCAGGTGCTGGAAAAACTCGGCAATGACCTCGCCGGTTGCCTGGAGTCGCTCTAACAGGTAACACAAAACCCTGTGGGAGCGGGCTTGCCCCAATGCCACTCAGTTAAGCGGTCATCGCCTACTGTAGGAGCGAGCTTGTTCGCGAAAAACGTCAACGATAACGCGTGCTCGCTGAATGAACGCGGCGCCCGTAAGTTTTTCGCGAGAAAGCTCGCTCCTACAAAAAACCTTAACTGACTGGCATTAGGGCTTGCCCGCGATAGCCATAGGTATCTACACAACTTTGTAGGCTGTAGCAGCCGACGGTAACCACTATGCGAAGCGAGACGCTCTTGATCTTGATCTGCTTTTGATCTTAGGCGACCCCCCAAATCACTGGCGGATTACGGGCACACCGAGCCTGGGCGAGGTGCCGAGTGGTGGGGCAAGAGCG
>NZ_JASBQZ010000050.1:0-32201 GCF_029960685.1 Pseudomonas sp. AL10 | reverse complement strand
GTTTTGCTTACTTTGCCGCTTTTGCAAAGTGAGCCGCCGTCAGGGCGGAACCCTAGGTGGCCGTTACCGCAGGAATGGATATGTACCCAATCCAACTGTGTTGACTGCTGGGCCGCCTTCGCGAGCAAGCCCGCTCCCACAGTTTGATTGCGGGGGTGTCAGGGAGATAGGCGTCGGCTGTCAGGCCGTCATCGCAGGCAAGCCCACAGTTTGATTGCGGGGGTGTCAGGTAGAGGCAAGTTAACCCTCACATTTGGGTTGAGGGGTGTCAGGTAGATAGGCGGCCGCTGTCTGGACCGCGTAGCTGAAACGTTCAACCGAGCACGTCCATACAATCCCCCACAACCCTGCCCCCCCTAACCTCACCGCTTTCGAACCCTCATAAGCGCTGGAGAACGGGCATGGGTAACACAACAACCAAGGTATCGCTGGCATTGACGCTGCTGGCAAGTGCGATGATGAGCAGCGCGTTCGCCGCCACCCCAAGCGTGGCCGTGGCGCCGCAGTACGACACCAGCCATGTGTATGTGGCACCGGCCGATGTGGACCGTTTTGCCCAGAGTTTCCTCGCCACCTTCGGCGGCAAAAGCACGCCCCAGGTCGTGGTCAACGTGCTGCCGGTGCCGAGCAGCACCACCTCGCAACTGCTGCAGACCCCGGCGGGCACCGTGTCGTTGTTCGGCTTTACCACCCCCGTACCCCACCCCTTCGGCCAGGAACGCAACGGCTATCTGGTCAAGGACATGGACATGGCCCTCAAGGCCGCGCGGGAAAATGGCGCCGACGTGATCGTCAGCGATTTCCCCGACCCCATCGGCCGTGATGCCGTGGTGCAATGGCCGGGTGGCGTGAACATGCAGCTGTACTGGCACACCAAGACCCCGGATTACGCCGCCTTCGACACCGTGCCGGAAAACCGTGTGTATGTGTCCAACGACAGCGCCGAGCGGTTTATCAAGGCGTTCCTGGGTTTCTCCCACGGCAAGGTGTTGAGCGACGACAAGCACGCCCCAGGCGTTGATGTCGGCCAGGCCGGCGGCCACTACCGCCGGGTTGATATCGAATCGCCGTTCGGGCGCATGGCGGTGCTGGTCACCAACGGCCAACTGCCCTACCCGTTCGGCCACGACACCACCGGTTATCAGGTCACCGACCTGGCCGCCACCCTGGGCAAGGCCACTGGCTCTGGCGCCACAGTGCTGGTGCCGGCGTTCGACAGCAAAGGTCGGCGCAGTGCGTTGGTGGAGTTCCCAGGCGGTTATGTCGCAGAAATCCACCAACTCAGCGCGGCAAAATGATTCGTCACGCAGGCTGGAGCCTGGCGGTGCTGTGGCCGTTGCTTGCTGGCGGCGTGCAGGCCGACGACCAGCCGGTTCGCCCGGCGATCAAGGCCAACCGCTGGCAGGAAGACTGGTCTGTGCTCAAGGACCCGGCATTGCGCACGCAACCTTTGGACAACCTCAAGTACATCCCACTGTCCGCCGCCAACCCGTTCACCTACTTGTCGTTGGGCGCAACCTTGCGTGAACGCTTCGAGATGAACGACGCCAGCGGGTTCGGCGTGCGGGATGTAGCGCGTGACCGCTACCTGATCCAGCGCTTTCAGGTGCACGCCGACTTGCACCTGAACGAACACTGGCGGCTGTTCACCCAGTTGGAAGATGTGCGGGCCTATGACAAGACCACGATTGGCGGTGCCGACCAGAACCGCGTCGACCTGCGCCTGGCCTTTGCCGAATACGTGAAGACCTTCAGCGCTGGCACCTTCAAGGCACGGGCTGGCCGCCAGGATTTCGCCTTCGACTTGCAGCGCTTCATCTCGTCACGGGACGGCCCGAATGTGCGGCAGTCCTTCGATGCGTTGTGGGCGGACTGGGAAACGCCGCAATGGCGCTTTATCGGGATCGCCAGCCAACCGGTGCAGTACCAGGATGGCCGGCATTTCGACGATAAGTCCAACAGCGACGCGCGCTTCCACATGCTACGGGTCGAGCGGCTGGTGGGCGGCACCAATGAGCTGTCGGCCTATTACGGCATATACGAGCGCAGTGCCGCCCATTACCTGGACGCCGACGGCGACGAAACCCGCCAGTTGCTAGACGCCCGCCTCGGTGGCGCAGCCCAGGGGTTCGACTGGGATGTCGAAGCCATGCTGCAACGCGGCTCGGTGGGCAGCAAGACGATTCGCGCCTGGGCCGGTGGCAGCCGCACCGGCTACACCTTTGACACGCTGGCCTGGAAGCCGCGTATCGGCCTGCAACTGGATATCGCTTCCGGTGACCGCCAGGCCGGTGACGGCCGGGTCGGCACCTTCAACCCGCTGTTCCCCAATGGCTATTACTTTTCCCTGGCGGGCTATACCGGCTACAGCAACCTGATCCACGTCAAGCCGTCGATTACCGTCAAGCCCCTCGCCAAGCTCAGCGTGCAAACCGCTGTCGGCCTGCTGTGGCGGCAGACCACCGCAGACGCCGTCTACACCCAGCCCAACCTGGCCGTGGCGGGCACGGCGGGCCAAGGTGAGCGCTGGACCGGCGCCTACGGGCAACTGCGCACCGACTACGCCTTTACGCCCAACCTCAGCGGTGCGGTCGAGGCGGTGCACTACGCGGTGGGCCAGACCCTGCGTGATGCCGGTGGGCACGACAGCAATTACCTGGGCATGGAGCTCAAGTTCAGTTGGTGAGACAAGCACACCCATACAAGCCTGGGCCCAGGTTTACGGCAATAGTGATGCGGTTTTTACACCGCCCTTTTTCAGCCCTGCAAGGAGTTTCAGATGAGCACATTCGTTGCCAAAGACGGTACCCAGATCTACTTCAAGGACTGGGGCAGCGGTAAGCCCGTGCTGTTCAGCCATGGCTGGCCGCTGGATGCGGACATGTGGGAATACCAGATGGAATACCTGAGCAGCCGTGGCTTTCGCACCATTGCGTTCGACCGTCGTGGCTTTGGCCGCTCGGACCAGCCATGGACCGGGAACGACTACGACACCTTCGCTGACGATATCGCCCAGTTGATCGAACACCTGGACCTGCAGGACGTGACCCTGGTGGGCTTCTCCATGGGTGGCGGTGACGTGGCGCGCTACATCGCCCGCCACGGCAGTGCCCGTGTCGCCGGCCTGGTGTTGCTTGGCGCGGTCACGCCGATCTTCGGCCAGCAAGCCGATTACCCCCAAGGCGTGCCTGGCGAAGTGTTCGATGGCATCAAGGCCGGCCTGCTGAAGGATCGTGCGCAGTTCATCAGCGACTTCAACACGCCGTTCTTCGGTCTCAATAAAGGCCAGCACGTCTCGGAGGGTGTGCTCAGCCAAACCCTGCAGATCGCCATGCTTGCCTCGCTCAAGTCGACCGTGGATTGCGTCACCGCGTTCTCGCAAACCGACTTCCGCCCGGACATGGGCAAGATCGACGTACCGACCTTGGTGATCCATGGCGACGGCGACCAGATCGTGCCGTTCGACACCACCGGCAAAGTCGCGGCGCAGATGATCGAGGGCGCGCAATTGAAGGTGTACAAGGATGCGCCGCACGGGTTTGCCGTGACCCACGCTCAACAGCTCAACGAAGACGTGTTGGCGTTCCTGAACCGCTGATACCTCGATGCACTTGTAGGAGCGAGCTTGCTCGCGAAGAACGTCAACGATAACGCGTGCTTGCTGAATGAACGCGGCGCCTATGAGTTTTTCGCGAGCAAGCTCGCTCCTACAGAAGGCAGACGGCAAAAGGCCGGGTTCGCCCGGCCTTTTTTGTTCAGGCAAAACGCTGGCTCAACACCAGCCGCCCTGGCCCTGCGATCAGCACGCTGGTGAAGATGATCAGCAGCAGCCAACCGAACTGCCCTTCGAACAGCGTCCACTCCGGGTGCACCACCAGCAAAGCGATGACCAGCACTGCCAGAATCGGCAGGCACGCCAGGCGCACCAGCACGCCTGCCAGGATCAGCAATGGGCACAGCACCTCGGCGAAAATCGCCAGCAGCAAGGTGATAGACGCGCCCAGGTGAAACGGGTCTTCGATCAGCTTTAGTTGTTCGCTGTAGTGCAGCAACTTGGGCAACCCATGCACCCACAGCAGGAACAATGCCCCACTGGCCCGCAAAAACAACAGCCCGATGTCCTGATTTCTTGCTTGGTTCATATGCCACCTGTTTGCGTCGAAAATGACCGACAGTCAGTGTGTCCAACACCGCGTCGCCGCACTTGCAGGCTTGTGCTGAAATCCTGCGTTTGCATTGCCCAAAGAACCCGGCATGATCTTGCTGAACTGCCGACCCCGCGCTACGGTCCCAACCCATACGCTCATCGCTACAGGAACTTTTCCATGACGCTCCCCCAAGAAATGACCCTGATCGAAATCACCACCCCTGGCGGGCCCGAGGTCTTGCAGCCACGCAGCGCCGACGTACCGGTGGCCGGGCCAGGCGAGATTCTGATTCGCGTGCACGCCGCCGGGGTCAACCGCCCAGACGCCTTGCAACGCGCGGGCAAATACCCGATGAAGCCCGGCATGAGCCCGATTCCGGGGTTGGAAGTGGCCGGTGAAGTGGTGGCGCTGGGCACTGGCGTGAACGAATACAGCCTGGGCGACAAAGTCTGTGCCCTGACCAATGGCGGCGGCTATGCGCAGTATTGCGCGGTGCCGGCCAGCCAGGCGCTGCCGATCCCCGCGGGCATGGACTGGATTCAGGCCGCTGCCGTACCGGAAACCTTCTTTACGGTGTGGGCCAACCTGTTCGGCCTCGGCGGAGCCCAGAAAGGCCAGCGCGTCTTGATCCACGGTGGCACCAGCGGTATCGGCACCACCGCGTTGATGCTCTGCCAGGAATTCGGCATCCAGGCATTCGCCACGGCCGGCAGCGCCGACAAATGCGCAGCGATTGCCAAGCTCGGCGCCGAGCCGATCAACTACCGCGAACAGGACTTTGCCGAGGTCATCGCCAAACAAACCGACGGCAAGGGCGTCAACGTGATCCTCGACATCATGGGTGCCTCGTACCTTAACAACAACCTCAAGGCCCTGGGCATGGACGGCCACCTGGTGATCCTCGGTTTTCTCGGTGGCGCCAAGGCCAACGACGTCGACCTGCTGACCATCCTCGGCAAACGCGCGGTGATCACCGGCTCACTGCTGCGCGCCCGCACTCGAGAAGAGAAGGCCGAAATTGCCCAGCACCTGCGCGAACACGTGTGGCCGGTACTCAGTGCCGGGCGTTGCCTGCCGATGATCGACCAGGTCTACGCCTACACCGACGCCGCCCAGGCCCATGCGCGGATGGAAGGTGGGGACCATATCGGCAAGATTGTGTTGCGGGTGGACTGAGGCATTTTTGATGTTGTGAGGGGTTGCCTGGATGCCAGTCATTCAAGCCCGCTCCCACACTAGTGTTGGGCATACACCGGATAATCCACATACCCCGCCTGCGTGCCGCCATACAAACCTTCGGCCTTCAACGCATTCAAGGGCCAGCCATTGAACAGCCGCTGGGGCAAGTCCGGGTTGGCGATGAAGGGCCGTCCAAAGGCGATCAAGTCCGCCAACCCGGCCTCTACCAGCCGTGCGCCGCGCTCGGCGGTGTAGCGCCCGGCGTAGATGATCCTGCCGCTGAAGGTGCGGCGCACGGCCTGGCGGAATGTGTCGGGCAGGTCGGGCGCGTTGTCCCAATCGGCTTCGGCAATGGACACATAGGCGATGCCCGACGCTTCCAGCACTTTGATCGCTTCGATATAGGTATGGTGCGGGTCTTCCTCCACCAGGCCGATGTAGACCCGGTCCTGATCGGTGCCACTGAACAGCGGCGAAAAGCGCACGCCCAGGCGCTCCGGCCCCACCACCTTGCACACCGCTTCGACAATCTCGCGCAGCAAGCGCAGGCGATTGTCCAGCGAGCCCCCGTACTCATCCTCACGCAGGTTGGAATGGGCCGAGATGAACTGGTTGACCAGGTAGCCGTTGGCCGCGTGGATTTCCACACCGTCGAACCCGGCGTCCAGGGCATTGCGTGCAGCTTGGGCGTAGTGCCCCACCAGCTCTTCGATTTCCAGCGTGGTCAAGGCACGGGGTACGGGGGGCTGTACCAGTTCACCCACACCCGGCCCGGTTTCAATGAAGGCTTTGGCTTGCAACGCCGCCAGCGCAGACGGCCCCACCGGCGCACCACCGTCAGGTTGCAGCGCGTTATGGGACACCCGCCCCACGTGCCATAACTGGGCGAAGATCACACCGCCCTCGGCATGCACCGCTGCGGTGACTTTGCGCCAACCCTGGACTTGCGCCGGTGTATGGATGCCCGGCGTCCACGCGTAGCCCTGGCCACGGGGTTCGATCTGCGTACCCTCGCTGACCATGAACCCGGCACTGGCCCGCTGACGGTAATACTCGGCCATCAGGTCGGTGGCGATATTACCCGGCTGGGCGCTGCGCTGGCGGGTCAGCGGCGGGAGTACGACACGGTTGTTCAAGCGGTGATGCCCCAGCTTGATCGGGGTGTTCAGGATGCAGTCAGGCACGGAGATATTCCAAATTCAGGACGAACGAAAACCGTGGCGACTCCTGGGAGTCGCCACCGTATAAATCAGTGGATTAACTTAAGCGCAGAGTGTCAGCAGGGCCTTGGCCACTTCGCTGGAGCTGCCTGGGTTTTGCCCAGTCACCAGCAAGCCATCGACGAGGACGAAGGATTGCCAGTCAGCGCCCTTCTCATACTGGCCGCCCAGTTTTTTGAATTCATCTTCAATCAGAAACGGCACGACTTCAGTCAACTGCACGGCGGCCTCTTCCGAGTTGGAGAACCCGGTGACGCGGCGGCCCTTGATCAATGGCTCACCGTTAACCGCCTTGACGTGACGCAAAGCACCCGGTGCATGGCACACAAAGCCGATGGGCTTGCCGGCCCGCTCGAAGGCTTCGATCAGCGCGATGGACACCGGCGACTCCGCCAGGTCCCACAGCGGGCCGTGGCCGCCTGGGTAGAACACGGTGTCGAAGTTGGCGGCGTTGACCGAGTCCAGCTTCACGGTGGTCGCCAAGGCTTGCTGCGCAGCCGGGTCTTTGGCGAAGCGCTCGGTCTGCTCGGTTTGCGCATCCGGTTCATCGCTTTTCGGGTCCAGCGGCGGCTGGCCACCGGCCGGGGAAGCCAACACCACCTCGGCGCCAGCGTCTTTGAATGCGTAATAAGGTGCGGCGAATTCTTCGAGCCAGAAGCCGGTCTTGCGCCCGGTATCGCCAAGCTGGTCGTGAGAGGTCAGTACCATTAATACTTTCATTTTCCAGTGCCTCGATCGGTGTGAATAACAGTTGGCCCCATGTTAGGCAGCCAGGCATTGGCTCACAATGTCATATCCGCAAGGATTGCGGACATGCACCAAAGTCGGTTGCCGTTTGCCGGGCACGCGCCGACAATCGCCTCTCCCCCGCCCCTTGGAGAGATGCAATGCATAGCGTTGCGCTGATGGTTTACCCGAATTTCCAGTCGTTGAGCCTCAGCCTGGGCTCGGTGTTCGAGTGCGCCAACCTGCTGTGCGGCGAGCCGGCCTATGAGTTTCACCTGGTGTCGGAAAGCGGCGGCGCGGTGATGACCTCACAGGGCTTTTCGGTGAACACCAGTGCGCTGCGGCCAGAGGGCTATGACACGCTGATTGTCAGTGGCTACCTGGAGTTTCGCCTGCCGGAGGCCAACCTGCTGGAGCTGGTCAAGGCCGCGTCCGCGCAGTCGCGCCGAGTGGCGTCGTTATGCATGGGCATCTTTGTACTGGCCGAGGCTGGCTTGCTGGCTGGCAAGCGCACCACCACCCACTGGATCCATGCGCCGGCATTTCGCAAGCGCTACCCGGATATCCGCCTGGAAGAAGACAAGTTGTTCATTGTCGACGGCAAGGTGTGGACCGGTGCGGGCATGAGCGCGGGGGTCGACCTGGCGCTGGCGATGGTGGAGGACGACCTGGGCAGCGACCTGGCCCGGCGTATTGCGCGCAAGCTAGTGATTGCCCAACGTCGGGGCAGCGAGCAGTCGCAATTGTCGGCCTTGTTGGAGCTGGACCCCAAGTCCGACCGCGTGCAGTTGGCCCTGGCTTACGCTCGCGAGAATCTTACGCAGGATTTATCCGTGGAGGCCCTGGCCGACGTTGCCCGGCTCAGCCCGCGCCAGTTCAGTCGGGTGTTTCGCGAAGAAACCGGGCAGACCCCGGCCAAAGCTATCGAGGCCCTGCGGGTGGAAGCTGCGCGGGCGATGATGGAAATCAGCCGGCACCCGGTGGAAGTGGTGGCGCGCGAAACCGGGTTTGGTGATCGCGAACGTATGCGCCAGGCGTTTCTCAGGGCCTTCGGGCAGCCGCCCCAGGCGATGCAGCAGGTGCTGTTCAACCCGGGCTAGGCCCGTGACGGCCTGACAGCCGGCGCCTATCTACCTGAAGTCCCATGATCCAAATGTGGGAGCTGGCTTGCCTGCGATGGCGGCCTACCAGCCAACACTTACCTACCTGACACCCTGCGATCAAACTGTGGGGGCGGGCTTGCTCGCGAAGGCGGCCTGGCAGGCGGCACAGTTGGATTGTGTACATATCCATTGCTGCGGTAACGGCCATTTAGGGTTCCGCCCTGACGGCGGGTCACTTTGGAAAAGAGCCCCAAAGTAACCAAAGGGCTCTTGCCCCACCACTCGGCACCTCGCTTGGGCTCGGTGTGCCCGAACACAGGCTTGAATCCGTGGGCCGCCGCCACGCGCCATCCATGGCGCGGGGCGGCTAACCCGGCGTCCTGCCGGGTTACCCACGAATTCAAGCCTGCGTTCGGCCAGCGTGGTTTAACGGGGCGCCTGAGATCAAAAGCAGATCAAGAGCAAGATCAAGAGCGGCTCGCTTCGCATCGTGGTTACGGTTGATCGCTACAGCGTTGTTTAGATATGGAGAAAGCCCCCGCCCGTCAATGTAACGAAGCCCGGGTAATCAGGTAGTTCACCAATTGCGGCTCATCGTCAAGTTCAATGCTCTGCACCGGGCGCGGCAGGTTGTCCAGCACCGTGCGCCAGAACGCCTGGGACACTTCGTCCTGATCATAGAAACGCACCAGCCAATTGCGCTCGCCGCTGCACAGCACCTGGCTGGCAATGGCGCGGCCGATGCCCTTGCGGCGGTAGCGCTTGAGGATGAACAGGTCGGCCAGTTCCAGGGCGTCGATGCCCGGTAGTTCGCTGCCTTCGATCAACAGGAAACCGGCGATGTAGCCGTCTACCAGCAGCAGGTTGGCGCTCCATTGCGGGTCGCTCCAGTAGCGGGCCAGGTGTTCGTCGTGGATGTAGAAACGCCCATCGGCCTCGACATCTTCCTGTTCCCAGTCCGAAGACTCGTAGGCGTAATACTGGTAAAGATTGCGGATCAGTTCGGCTTCTTCGGGGCCGGTCTGGATCAATTCGACGGTGGTTTCAGGCATGGGGCTCTCGGTGGAAAAACGCAGGGCGCCATTGTTCACAAAAGTGCTGCCCACGCCAATGGCCTGGCGAATCCTTTCTATTGGCTGAACCGATTGCAAATAGCAGTTGCCTTGGCCGAAATCCTGAAACATTTAGAATAAACTTCGCCGGTTTCTCCCTATTGCTCAAGGACACGTATTTTGACCAACGTCTGTACCGCCGGCCTGGATGTGGGCTTTGCCTCCCTGGATTACCTGCAGATCTTCATCCTGGGCGTGATCCAGGGCATTACTGAATTGCTGCCGGTGTCATCCACCGCCCATATGCGCGTGGTACCCGCCCTGCTCGGCTGGCAAGACCCCGGCTCGGCGTTTTCGGCGGCCATGCAATTGGCGGCGTTGGCGGCGGTGGTCAGTTACTTCTGGCGCGATGTGCGCCAGGTCACCACGGGCAGCATCAGTGCGGTGCGCCGGGGCGACTACAACGACCGCTGGTTCAAGCTGGCGGTGGCCATCGTGCTGGCAACCGTACCGATTGGCATCGCCGGCCTGGCGTTGTCGTCGACCTTGAATGCGTGCAACTCACCCTTGCGCGGGCTGATGGTGATCGGCATTTCCTGCGTGGTGATGGCGGTATTGCTGGCCCTGGCGGAAGTGCGCGCCCGCCATACCCGCGACGTAAGCCAGATGCGCTTGCGCGATGCGCTGATCGTGGGGGTCGCGCAGATCGGCGCGTTGATTCCCGGCGTATCGCGTTCGGGCTCTACGTTGACCGCAGCGCTGTTCCTGAACTTCAAACGCGAAGAGGCGGCGCGTTTTTCCTTCCTGTTGGGCTTGCCGGCCATCGCCCTGGCCGGCTTGAAAGAGTTGTGGGTGCTGCTGCGCGCCGACCTGCCCGTCCACGCCTGGCCGCACTTGATCTTTGGCCTGGTGGTGGCCAGCGTCTCGGCGTTCTTCGCGATCTGGGGCCTGATGAAGTTTCTGGAACGGTTCTCCACCTGGCCGTTCGTGATCTACCGTGCGCTGCTGGGGATCTTCCTGATTGTGGCGGTCAGCACCGGATTGTTGAGTTAAGCCGCCGGTTCGCGGTCGGCCAGCGCTTCGAGCAAGTCGGCCGAAGGCACGAAGAACAGGCCGCCGGTCACGGCCGTGCTGAAGTCGAGCAAGCGATCGTAGTTGCCGGCCGGGCGGCCGACGAACATGTTTTCCAGCATCTGTTCCAGGGGCTGAGGCGAGCGTGCGTAGCCGATGAAATAAGTGCCGAACTCGCCCGCGCCAGGGCGGCCAAAGGGCATGTTGTCGCGCAGGATCTTCACTTCCTCGCCGCTCTCGTCGGTGATGACGGTCAGCGCGCTGTGGGAGTTGCTCGGCTTGGCGTCTTCGTCCAGTTCGATGTCCGACAATTTGGTGCGCCCGATCACCTTCTCTTGAGCCTCCACCGTCAAGCCATTCCACGCGGTCATGTTGTGCAGGTATTTCTGCACCAGCACATAGCTGCCGCCTTCGAACTCAGGGTCTTCATCGCCTACCAGGGTAAAGGCCTCGGCCTTGCGCCCCACCGGGTTCTCGGTGCCGTCGACGAAACCGATGATGCTGCGCATATCGAAGTAGCGAAAGCCCTGGACCTCATCCACCACCTTCACGGTATCACCCAGGGCCGCCATCAACTGGGTCGCCAACTCGAAACACAGGTCCATCTGCTCGGCACGGATGTGCAGCAGGATGTCGCCGGGGGTCGACACCGCCTTGCGCCCTTGCACACCGAACTCGCGAAACGGATGCAAGGCCGCCGGGCGCGGCGCGCCGAACAGGCGGTCCCAGGCATCCGAGCCAAACCCGCAAACGCAAGTCAGGTTGCCCGAGGGCACGCGCTTGCCTACCGAGCGCACCAGGCCTGCGATGTCGGCGCACCAAGCCCGCACGTTTTCAACCGCATCGGGCGCCAGGGTGGCGACCATGAAGATCGCGCTGCTGGTGATCGGATGGCACACCGATTGCGGTTCGAGCGGGGGGCGGACGGGGCAGGTTTTCATGAAGGCGATCCACTGGCTAAGGTCGGTTTAAACCCCGGCAGGTTAGCAGATCATCCCTGACAACTGGCCCACACCTGGCGAATCAGCGCTTTGAGCTTCAAAGCCTCGGCCCAGCGATCGGTGAGCTCGCGACCATCCACGCCAGTGATCGCATAAGGTGGCGGGCCCAGTTCGCAGGTGAAGGACAGGCTCTGGGGTGTCTCGGCGCGGGCCAGCCAGTCTTCGATCCCGTAGCGCCACCAACCGGTAAAGCGCTCCACCCACGGCTGATGCTGGGGAAAATCCAGGCCTACCTGCACCTGCTCACTGCTGGCGATGCGGCCATGAAAGCCCCAGCTGTGACGCAAGATGGTGCGTATCTGTTCGTCGTCTTCCACACTGCCGGGCTCGGGCAATTCGCGGCCAACTACGTAGTGGGACAGGTCAGCGAGCAGTTTCAAATCGGGCATCTGTGCCAGCAAGTCGAGGGTGAACAGCAGATCGTTAGTGAGCCGATAGCGATGGGTTTCCAGCAAAATCTGGAAGTCCACCTGTTCGGCCAGGCGTTGCCAGCCGTCGATCAGCCTGGCCGCCTCGGCCTGGGTACGCGGGCGCACGTCGGCTTGCAAGGTGAGGTGGTGACAGCCGTAACGGCTGATCACCTCCAATGCCCTGGCCAGATCATCCACCGATTGTGGGAACAGTTGCCCTTCAATCTGCAAGCCCCTGGCCGTGGCCGCCGCGTGTAGGCGCTGCACCGATGCCGGGGCCCAGTAATGGTCGGTGATGCCGTCAAAACCGGCGGCAGCGATTCGATCCAGTTGCGCTTCGAGGCTGCCGGGCTCGGTTTGCATGGCCCACATCGATTGGAATACTAAAAACTGGCGCATGTCAGCCTCGCAGTAGTTGCTTTAGGGAGACGTCAGGGTCGGCCAGGCTGGCCGGGTTGAGCGGGATGTGGGCGGTGATCAAGCGCTCGCACAGTTTGATGTCCTTGGCTGCGCGGTTACCCAAGGCCCAACCGCAGGCGCCCTGCAAACGGTGATGGTCGTCAAGGTAGAACAGCAGCAGACCACCGTCGGGCAAATCCCGGCGAACCGTCAGTGCCGCCATCACCCCGACGGTGTGCAAACCCCACGCGTATTGATCGGACCAAAAACCCGGGATCGTCTCGTACGCTAACGCCCGCCCCAGCAGGTTCAACGCCGCGAGACGGCCCTGGGCTTCGGCGTTGCGCCAGGTTTCTTGCCGTTGATAAAGGCCCTCCAGGCGAAACTCGCACACGTCTCCCGCCGCGTAGATATCCGCCGCACTGGTGCGCAGGTGCGCGTCGACACGTATGCCCTGCCCGACGTCCAAGCCTGCCGCTGCGGCCAACTCGATGTTGGGCTGCATGCCGATGCCGACCACCACCAGGTCGCAGGGCAGCCGTTGCCCGTCGACCAGTTGCACGGCGTCGGCGTGGATGCACTCCAGGGCGACGTCCAAACGCACGTCCACACCTTGTTCACGGTGCAATGCCAGCAGCGCCTCACTGATCACCGGCGGCAACACCCGCCCTGCCAGCCGTGGCCCGGCTTCCAACACTGTGACCTCGCAGCCCAGGCCCCGCGCCGTCGCCGCCACCTCCAAGCCAATAAATCCACCGCCAACCACCACCAGCCGAGCGCCAGGACGCAGCCCATCGCGCAGGGCCAAGGCTTCATCGTGGGTGCGCAGATAAAAGACATTCGCCTGCTCTTGGGGCAAACGCCGCGCCCGGCCTCCGGTGGCCAGCAGCAGGCCGGCATAGCTCAACCACTGGCCGTCGGCCAGTTGCAGCCGGTGGTGCTGCGGCTCCAGGCGGCTGACCGGGTTGGCAGCGATATGCTCGATACCGAGCGCCGCAAACTGGTGGCTGTCGCACAGGCTGCATTGCGCCAGGTCGGTCGAGCCTTGCAGCAAACCCTTGGACAACGGTGGACGCTCGTAGGGCAGATGCGCTTCATCGCCGATCAGGATCAAGCGCCCGCTGTAGCCTTCTTCACGCAAAGTCAGTGCCGCACGGCCACCAGCATGGCCGGCGCCGACGATGATCAGGGGCGCGTTCATCCTTCGGCCGTGACGGCGAGCTGCACCCGCCCCGCATCCACCCGCACGGGGTAGGTCTTGAGGTTGACGCACACCGGCGCGCCCAGAGCCTTGCCAGTGCGGTAATCAAAGCGCCCGTTGTGCTTGGGGCACTCGATCACATGGTCCATCACCAGGCCGTCGGCCAGGTGGATTTTCTCGTGGGTGCACAGGCCGGCGGTGGCGAAGAATTGGTTATCGGCAGAACGGAATACCGCGTAGGTCTGCGCGCCGTGGTCGAAGCGCAGCACGTCTTCTGCTTCTATTTCGCCCACGGCGCAGACGTCGATCCATTGATCGTTCATGCATTTATCTCCAATGACTGGCTTTCACCCTGTGGCGAGCGAGCTTGCTCGCCACGGGTGGGGCGTTGGACGAAGTAGCTGGGGTCGCTGCGCTGGCGCCAGATCGTCGGAATGATTTCCTGGTAGGCCTGCCACAGGTTGGCATACGGCGGCGGGCAGTCGCTGCGGATCTCTTCGTGCAGTTGGCTGAGCGCGTGGTACGGCACCATCGGGTACATGTGGTGTTCGAGGTGGTAGTTCATGTTCATGTAGATAAAGCGCAGCACGCGGTTCATGTAGATGGTGCGGCAATTGCTGCGGTGGTCGAGCACATCTTCGGCCAGGCCCACGTGCTGGCTGAGGCCAAACAGGTAGCCGAGCCACGCGCCATAGAGGCTGGGCAGGCCCACCAGCATCAGCGGCAACCAGCTGTGCAGGTACAGCGCGGTGCCGATGATCAGGGCGTAAAGGCCGACCCAGATACGCGCATCTCGGTACACCTTGGGCCATTCGGATTCGGGGATGAAGTCGCGCTCCTGGGCACTCATCCGCCCGAGCGCATGGCGGGCCACGCCGCTGAAGGTCTTCCAGGCCAGGGGCAGGTTGAACAGGCTGAGGGCCATCATCCATAAGCTGGGCGGGCGCGGTTCGACGATCTCGGGGTCACGGCCGACGACGATGGTGTCGGTGTGATGACGGGCATGGCTCCAGCGCCACACGTGGGGTTCGAAGAGGCACATGAAGCTCGCCACCTGATACAGCGCATCGTTCATCCAGCGGGTCTTGAACGCCGTGCCGTGGCCGGTTTCGTGCCAGCGCGGGTTGGAGGCCGTGCCGTAGAGCACACCATAAGCGATAAAGAATGGCACGCAGGCCCAACTGCCCCAGAACCAGTAGCCGCCGACACCGGTGGCCAACAACGTCGAGCACCACAGGGCGGTGTCGAGCAAAGCCGGACCGTCGCGGCGCTGCATCAGTTCTTTCATGCGTTTGCGCGAGATGGGCGATTGGTACCAGTTGGCCGAGACCAGGCCCTTGTCGGCGGCGCGGGCGGCTTCGGGGCCGGTGAGGCTGTAGTCGCGCCGAGCGCGGTGAGCGGTGTGTCCAGGCATTGTTATTGTTCTCCGCAAGCGTGGGTTTCAGGGGCTTTGCGAAACCAACGATAGAGTGCGGCTAAATCACCCTCAAGGCCTTGAATCCATTCCCTATCAAGCTATCATCCAGGCCCAGCGGGGCTTGATAGTTTTCTATCAAGACGCTCAAGGGGCCTGCCATGCACAACAACAAACGCCCAACCATCGCCACCGTCGCCGCCCATGCGGGGCTCAGCGTAGCCACCGTCGACCGCGTGTTGAACGCCCGCGCGCCGGTCAACCCCGGCACGGCCGAACAGGTGTTCCAGGCTGCCGAAGCGGTGGGCTATTTCGCCGCACGGCTGATCGGCCAGCGCATTCGCGAACGGCGGCCCACCTACCGTTTTGGCGTGCTGTTGCTGGGGACCGCCCAAGCGTTCTATGCGCAGTTGGCCCACGCCATCAGCGAGGCAGCGCAGCATCACGCCACCGCCAACCTGAGCTGCCAGTTCGACTACATCAACGACCGCACGCCCGGCGCCATCGTCGCGCAAATCGAACAACTGGCCGTGCAGTGCGACGCCCTCGCGGTGGTCAGCTTCGCCCACCCATTGATCAACGCCTGCCTGGCGCAGATCCGCACAGCGGGCGTGCCGGTGGTTGCCCTGCTCTCGGACATCCATGAACACGCCGCCGAACCCTATGTGGGCCAGGACAACCACGTGGTCGGGCGCACCATGGGCTGGCTGCTGGCGCGCACCTGCGGCGCACGCAAAGGCAGCGTGGGCATCCTGTTGGGCGGCCATCGTTTTCTCGGCCATCAGGCACGGGTCGAGGGCTTGCACAGCTACCTGGCCGAACACGCGCCGGGGCTCAAGCCGTTGGAGCCGCTGATCAACCTGGACAACTGCGACATCACCGAAGAAGCCACCCTCGACCTGCTCAGCCGTCATACCGACCTGCGTGGGTTATGCGTGGTCGGCGGGGGTGGCGACGGTGTGATCAACGCCTTGGCGCAACTGCCCAAGCGCCCGGCGCTGTGCTGCATCCTGCAAGAGTCCACGCCGTTGTCACGCCAGGCATTGAGCAACGGGTTGATTGATGTGGTGATGGACTCGCAGCCACGGCAGACGGCCGTGGCGCTGGTGGAGTTGCTGGTGCGCTTGCAGAGTGATGAGGGGTTTGACCCTTTGAAGCACCGCGTGCATATATCGCCGCAGATAGTGACGTCGGAAAACCTGTGCAACTGATCGGTTTGGCTTGAGGTTTCAGCGCTCACGGAAATCGGCGGCGCTCAAGCCAAACCGACTCATCTTGTTGTACAGCCCGCCCCGCGACACATCCAGTTGCTGTGCGGCCAGGCGAATGTTGCCGCGGGTGCTGGTGAGCGCGGCAACGATGGCGTGCATTTCATGGCTGCTCAAATCCTGCGCGGGCTGGGGCTGGTAGGCGCGCAACGTGGTGCGTTGCGGGGTTTCCAACGGCAAATCAGCCGATTGGATCAGCTCGCCCATCGCCAGGTTGGTCGCCCGCTCAATGACGTTCTCCAGTTCCCGCACGTTGCCCGGCCAACCATGGGCTGACAGCAACGCCAACGCATCCGGGGTGAAACCTTGCACGGCTTTACGGAGCGAGCGGGCACAGCGCTGCAGGAAGTGGCGCGCCAGCAGTGGGATATCGTCACGGCGCATACGCAGTGGCGGCACGCTCAGGTTCAGCACGTTGAGTCGGTAGTAAAGGTCTTCACGAAACGCGCCCTCGGCCACCGCCTGGCTCAGGTTGCGATGGGTAGCCGCGATGATGCGCACGTCGACTTGCCGCGATTGCTTGGCCCCGACGCGGGTGATTTCACCCTCCTGCAAAACCCGTAGCAGGCTGACCTGGGCGTCGAAGGACATGTCGCCGATTTCATCCAGGAAGATGGTGCCGCCATCCGCCAGTTCGAACTTGCCTGCAGCCCCACCCCGCGCCGAGCCGGTGAATGCGCCTTCGACGTGGCCGAACAGTTCACTTTGCACCAGGTCCCGTGGGATCGCGCCGCAGTTGACCGCCACAAACGGACCGTTGCAACGCTCGCTGCCGTTATGAATGGCTTGGGCAAACAGTTCCTTGCCGGTGCCGCTTTCGCCGAGGATCAAGGTGGTGGACTCGCTGCGACTGGCAATGCGCCCCAGGTGCAGAGCGTCTTGTATCGCCCGTGAGGTGCCCAGGATGGTCTCGAAGGTATAGCGGGCCTGGGTGCCGATAATGCGCCGGGTAATCTCGCGGATACGGCGGTTTTCGCGCACCGACACAATCACCCCACCCTGCTCCAGTGGACATAGCGAAACGAGGCAGGCGAGTTGGCTGCCGTCGTGCAGGTGGAAGGTGCAATCGAGGTCGCGCACAGGCTCACCCAGCGCGTCGCTCAGTTCACTGCGGCCCAGGCGCTGGAAAGGACTGCCGATCAACTCGCGCCCCACCCCGAACAGGTGCCGCGCATAACGGTTGAGCGCCTTGATGCAGCCACGCTCATCGAGCACCACCAAACCTTCGTTGAGCACTTCGAGCACGGCCTGTTGTTCTTCCAGCAACAGCTGCAGCGCCATCTGCCGCGACACCGCTTCGGCCGCCGCTTGAACGGTGCCCAGGGTATGGAAGTGAAACCAGCCGGGCTCGGCGGTCAGGGTGAGCATGGCCAGGGTCTGGCCTTGGGCATCCTTGATCGGCGCGGCGGCGCAGTGCATGTGGCGCTGGCGCAGGCCGCTGGCGAAATTTTCTTCCGCCAGCACATACACCAGGCGATCTTCGGCCAGGGCCAGGCCGGTGCAGTTGGTGCCTTGCACCGATTCGAGCAAGCGACTGCCTACCGGGGTGATGTCCAGCCCGCAAAAATACAGAGTCGTGCCCTCGGCATCCGTGAGGTTGATATGCCCGCGCGGGTTGTAAGCCAGTAATCCATGCATGACCTGCGCGGCGGCGGCGATCAGGGCGCGATGGTGGGCCAGGGTCGCCGCGAGCGCATGAGGCGCAACAAAGCGGTAGTCGTTGTTACCGGGCTCGATACCCGCCTCGACACTGCGTCGCCAGGAATCCCAGATGACCTGGCGTACCCCGTCGGGACGCACGACTTGGCCAGCCAGGCACTCTCGCCACGCCTGTTCCAACGCGGCGATGGGCCCGTCGTTCAGCGCGGCAGGCCCCAGGTTCGTGAGGTATTCGAGGTCTTGCACACTGAACGCCTGGGTCATTGCGGTTATCCATGTCCATATTTTCGACATGTCAGTATAGACATGTCATAAAAATGAACACTTTTTGTTTGATTAAAATAATAAGCCTTTATAAATCAACCACTTATAAATTGGCACACGCCTTGCTCCTGCCCCTGTGTCACCCAGGACTGTCCTGGGGGCCCACAACAACAAAAGGGGTCGTTTCATGAGTACACAGAACATCCGCCTGGGCTTGATCGGTGCCGGCCGCATGGGCAGCTTCCATGGCCTTACCGCTGCACGCCATATCCCCGGTGCCTGCCTCGCCGCCATCGCCGATCCCGTCCCAGGCCAGGCCGCTCGCCTGGCAGCGGAACTGGGGGTGGACAAGGCCTACACCGACCCGCAACAGCTGCTGGACGACCCGGACATCGACGGCGTGCTTATCGCCGCCCCTGCCCGTAGCCACGCGGAGCTGGTGATCAAGGCCGCACGTGCCGGCAAGGGCATCTTCTGCGAAAAGCCCATGGCGATTACCCTGGACGAAGCCGACCGCGCCATCGCCGCCGCTGCCGATGCACGGGTGCCCTTGCAGGTCGGCTTCAATCGGCGCTTCGCCAAGAGCTTTCGCACCGCACACCTCGACGTCGTCGCCGGACGTATTGGCACGCCACAGCTGCTACGCTCGCTGACCCGCGACCCGGCGCTGAACAACCCGGCCAACTCACCGCAATGGGTGATCTTCCTCGAAACCCTGATCCACGACTTCGACACCCTGCGCTATCTCAACCCTGGGGCCGAAGTGGTCCAGGTGCAGGTGATGGCCGACGCGCTGATTGCCCCGCAATTCAAAAGCCAAGGCTTGCTCGACACCGCCGTGGTCACCCTGCGCTTTGACAACGGCGCCATTGCCACCGCCGAAGCCAGCTTCCAGGCCGTGTATGGCTACGACGTGCGCGGCGAAGTGTTCGGCAGCAAGGGCATGCTGAGCATGGGCAGCCTTAACGACTGCGACCTGGTGCGCTACCTGGCCGAGGGCATCCAGGCAGACACCCAGCGGATGGACACCGACCTGCTGCGCGACGCCTACATCGCCGAGCTCAACCACTTTGTCGACTGCCTGCGCAGCGGCGCCAAGCCCCTGGCCAGCGGTGAAGATGCGCGTGCAGCCCTGGCAATTGCCCGTGCCTGCATTGAGTCGTACCAAACCGGCAAGGCCGTGGCCGTTCAAGGAGCCCTTTGATGATGCCGTTCAAATTGGCCGTCAGCGCCGAAATGGTGTTCCTCGACCTGCCTTTCATCGAACGCGTTAAACGTATTCATGCCCTGGGCTTCAGCGCCGAAATCTGGAGTTGGGCCGACAAGGACATCAACGCCTTGGCGGCGACGGGCGCGGACTTCACCTCGATGACCGGCTACCTCAGCGGCACCCTCACCGACCCCGACGGCATCCGCCAATTGCTCGACAGCGCCCGTGAGTCGCTGGGCATTGCCGAGCGACTCAATTGCCCCTGCCTCAACCTGCATGGCACGGGCCTGGGTGAAGGCGGCCTGCCCGTGCAGCCCGTCAGCCACACCACCGGGCGCATGTGGCTTAGCGCATGCAAAAGCCTGGAGAAAATCGCGCGCCTGGGGGAAGACGCCGGCCGCGTGTTCCTGCTGGAAAACCTCAACACCGCCGTCGACCACCCAGGTACACCGTTTGCACGTGCCGACGACACCCTGGCCCTGATCGAAGCCGTCGGCAGCCCGCATTTGAAGATGAACCTGGACCTGTACCACGCGCAGATTGGCGAAGGTAACCTGATCGAATTGATCCAGCGCGCTGGCAGCGCCATCGGCGAAATCCAGGTGGCTGACGTGCCTGGGCGCAAGGAGCCCGGCACGGGCGAGATCCACTACCCGGCCATTGCCCGGGCCTTGCACGCCATGGGTTACACCGGTGTGGTCGGCCTGGAGGGCTGGGCCAGCGGCGACAGCGAGACGGCCCTGGAGCGTTTCCGCCAGGCATTCACCCTATAACAATAAAAGGAACAGCCTCATGCACCGTTATTCATTACTAGTGGCCGCGCTGTTATTGATGTTCAGCCAGTGGACCTTCGCTGCCTATCGCATCGGCGTGAGCATTGCCCGGGTGGACGATAACTTCATGACCTATGTGCGCACCGGCCTGGAGGCGGCAGCGAAACACCAGGACGTGCAGATCCAATTCGAAGACGCCCAGGGCGATGTGGTGCGCCAGCTCAATCAGGTCGAAGGGTTTCTCAACCAGAAAGTCGATGCGGTCATCGTGCTGCCGGTGGACACCGCTGCCACCGCCAACATCACCCGCGCCGCCGTGGCGGCGAAGACGCCGCTGGTGTACGTCAACCGCCACCCGGATGAGCGTACGCTGCCTGAGGGCGTGGTTACGGTGGCCTCCAACGACATCGAAGCGGGGCAATTGCAGATGCGCTATCTCGCACAAAAACTGGGCGGCAAGGGCAATGTGGCGATCATCATGGGCGACCTTGCACAGAACGCCACCCATGACCGCACCGAGGGGGTCAAACAGGTGCTCAAGGACTTCCCGGGGATCAAGGTCGTCGAGCAGCAAAGCGCCGAATGGCAGCGCAGCAAGGGGATGGACCTGACCAGCAACTGGTTGCTGGCCGGCACCCCGTTCAATGCCATTGTCGCCAACAACGATGAAATGGCGATTGGCGCGGCCATGGCCTTGCAGCAAGCTGGCAAGGCCAAGGGCGAGATTGCGATTGTCGGCATCGACGGCTTGCCCGATGGCCTGGCGGCGATCAAGCGTGGGCTGCTGGCGGGCTCAGTGTTCCAGGACCCCAAGGCCCAGGCTGCCCAGGCCGTGCAAGCGGCGGTGCGGATGATCAAGGGCGAGCAAGTTGACGCACAGGTGTGGGTGCCTTTCGAGCTGATCACGCCTGAGCAGGTGGGGGTGTTTGAGCAGCGCTACAAATAACGCAGGTTTGTAGGAGCGAGCTTGCTCGCTCCTACCTGGTTATCGTATCAATCCAGGTCACTTGCATCATGGCGCTCAGGCAGCTGATCATCCCCCGACACCCGGTTCACCCGCCGTCCACGCTGCACCGCCGGCCGTGCGTCAATCGCATCCGCCCAGCGCTGCACATGCTTGTATTCATGCACCGACAAAAACTCCGCCGCGCCATACAAACGGCCTTTGACCAACCCACCGTACCAAGGCCATATCGCGATATCGGCAATGGTGTATTCATCCCCGGCAATGTATTGGCTGACCGCCAGGCGCTTATCCAGCACATCCAGTTGGCGCTTGGTCTCCATGGCGAAGCGGTTGATCGGGTATTCCATCTTGCTTGGCGCATAGGCATAGAAATGCCCAAAGCCGCCCCCCAGGTAAGGCGCGCTGCCCATCTGCCAGAACAGCCACGACAGGCATTCAGCCCGGGCGGCGGGCTCCGTTGGCAGGAACGCACCGAACTTCTCGGCCAGGTACTGCAAAATCGCGCCTGATTCGAACACGCGAATCGGCGTGGCGCCGCTGTGGTCCATCAGTGCAGGAATCTTCGAGTTCGGATTCACCGCCACAAAGCCACTGCCGAACTGGTCGCCGTCGCCGATCTTGATCAGCCAGGCATCGTATTCGGCGCCGCTGTGCCCCAGGGCCAGCAGCTCTTCCAGCAGGATCGTGACCTTCTGCCCATTGGGCGTGGCCAGGGAGTATAACTGCAGCGGGTGCTTGCCCACCGGCAGCGGCTTTTCGTGGGTGGCGCCGGCGATGGGTCGGTTGATGCTGGCGAAGGTGCCGCCGCTTTCGGCGTCCCAGGTCCAGACTTTGGCAGGTACGTACTCGGTCATAATCAATGCTCCAGAGGCGCTTGTGATCAACGAAGCGTTCCAGACTAAACCAAAGGTTGATGACTCGTCACACAGTGAATGCCACCGCCACCCGCTGCGATAGCGTCAATATTGATCTGCACCACCTTGCGGCTCGGATACAGCCGCGACAGCAGCTCCAGCGCCTTGCGGTCCGCCAGTGGGTCGCCGAACTCAGGCGCGATTACCGCATCGTTGATCACGAAGTAATTGATATAGCCCGCGGCGAAATCCGGGTTGCCTTGGCTGAACTTGCTTTTACGCGGCTTGAGCGGCGGCGATACGGTATGCACCTGCAACGGGCGACCATCGGCGTCGGTGGCGTTCTTGAGCATTTCCAGGTGTGCCAGGGTGACCTTGTGGTCATAGGACTGCGGGTCGGTGTCGAGATTGGCCAGCACCACGCCGGGAGACACAAAGCGTGCGTAGAAATCCACGTGGGCGTCGGTGATGTCCTTGCCCTTGATACCCGGCAGCCAAATGATTTTACGCAAGCCCAGGCGCTCCTTGAGTTCGGCCTCCACCTCAGCCTGGCTCCAGTCGGGGTTGCGATTGCGATTGATCCAACTGCTTTGCGTCATGATGCCGGTGCCCAGGCCATCCACTTCAATGCCACCGCCCTCGCCCACCAGTTCGCTGCGCCAGTAGCGGGCCCCAGTGTGTTCGGCAATCTGGGCAGCCAGTTGCGCATCCTCGGCGTGCTGCTGTTTGTTGCCCCACCCGTTGAAGTTGAAATCCACCGCCCCCAGCGCTCCGGTGCCATCAATCACGAAATTGGCGCCGGTGTCGCGTATCCAGATGTCGTCCAGCTCGGTCTCGACAAAGGTGATGTTGCGCGTGCCGCAATGTTTTTCCGCCAGCACCCGCTCGTCTCCACGGCAAAACACGGTCACCGGCTCATACTCGGCAATCGCCCGGGCGATACGGCCCAGCGCTGCTTGAACATCGGCGGTAAAGTCCTCCCAGATGGCCTCCTGGGCACCAAAGGCGATAAACGCCTGGCGGTGTTTTTCACCCTCGTCGGGCATATAGAAGCGGCCACTGACAGCGGCACGTACGTAAGGAGCAATCAGGCTCATCGCTGCGACCACGCTGGTGTGTTTGAGGAAGGTTCGACGGGTTGGCATGGGGGTCTCTACTGAAGAGGGGCGGTCTTGAATTTAGTCCATACGCGCATACGTGCACGCATATCGGCCTGGGGGATATCTTTGCCAGCGATCAACCGTTCAAAGGTGGCGGCATCTGGGTAAATATCCGGGTTGTCGCGCAGACTGGCCTCCACCTGCGGTCGCGCCTTGGCATTGGCGGTGGGATAGCCGGTCAGGTTGGTGATAGCGGCCATGTTCTGCGGGCGCATCACAAAGTTGATAAAAGCGTAGGCGTATTCCGGGTGCCGGGCATCGACGGGAATCGCCATGGTGTCCATCCAGACTGTCGTGCCCTCGCGGGGGATGTGATAGCCGAAGGTCACCGCCTTGCCGGCCGCATCGGCGGCACGCTGGGCCTGGGTCATGTCGCCACTGTAGCCCAGGGACAGGCACAGGTTGCCGTTGACCAGATCGGTCACCGGTTGCGACTGGAACTTGCGAATAAAGGGGCGCAGCTTGAGCAACAGTGCACTGGCCGCAGCCAGATCTTCGGGCTTGGCACTGCGCGGGTCGCGGCCCAGGTAGTTAAGCACCACCGCGAGCACTTCATCCGGCGAGTCAATCAGGGAGATGCCGCAATCGGCGAATTGGGCGGCAAACTCGGGCTTGAACAGTAGATCGAGGCTGTTGACCGGCGCGTTCGGCAGGCGCTGGAGGATCTGCTCGGTGTTGTAGGTCAGGCCGATGGTGCCCCAGGTATAGGGCACCGTGGCCTTGTTTGAATTGACGTAGTGCGCACGCAACGCCTGCAGGCCCGGTTCAATGTCCCCCAGGGCCGTGAGCCTGGCAGGGTCCAGGGCCTGCAGGCTGCCGGCACGCATCAGGCGCTCGGCCACTGTGTCGCCTGGGAAGATCAAGTCATAGCCACTGCCTCCGGCCATCAGCTTGGCTTCCAGGGTTTCACTGCTGTCCATCACATCGTAGATCACCTGGATACCGGTTTCGGCGGTGAACCTGGACAAGGTGTCAGGGGCAAAATAATCGGCCCAGTTATACAGCTTCAAGGTCTTGTCATCAGCCACGGCACAGGCGCTGGTGAGGATGAGGGCACAGCTCAACAGGCGTTTCATGATAGGCGCCCATCCAGGGTCAGCAGCGCACCGTACAAGTCCGGGCGACGGTCACGGTATATGCCCCAGGTCAGGCGCTCTTCGCCCATGGTGGCCAGGTCCAGGCTGTGCACGAGTACGCCCGTGCTGTCGCGGTCGGCTTCGGCCAACAGCTTGCCTTTGTGATCGCAGATAAACGATGAACCATAAAAATCCATTTGCAGGCTCGCATTACTGTTCGCCACTTCGCGCCCGACGCGGTTGGCCGCCACCACCGGCAGCAGGTTGGCCGCCGCGTGCCCGCGCATGGTCATCTGCCAATGGTCGCGGGAATCGAGGCTGGCACAGCCGGGTTCCGAACCGATGGCGGTGGGAAACAGCAGTACCTCGGCGCCCTGTAATGCCAGGCAGCGCGCGGTTTCCGGAAACCACTGGTCCCAGCAGATACCGATGCCCAGGCGCCCGAAGGCGCTGTCCCACACGCGAAAACCGGTGTCACCGGGGCTAAAATATTCCTTCTCCTGGTAGCCGATGGCGTTGGGAATATGGCTCTTGCGGTACACCCCAAGCAATCGCCCGTCAGCGTCCGCCACACTCAGGGAGTTAAAGAACGCATTGCCGGCTTTTTCGAACCAGCTCAGTGGCAGCACGACGCCTAACTCCTTGGCCAATGCAGCAAAGCGTTTGAGCACTTGGCTGTGCTGATACTCCTCGGCCAAGGCCAGGTGCTGATGCCGTTGTTCGATGCAGAAATACGGCGTAGCGAATAGCTCCTGCAACAGGATTACCTGGGCGCCCTTGGCGGCTGCGTCGCGCACCAGTTGCTCGGCGCGGTCGAGGTTACTCGGTAAATCCCAGGTGCAAGGCATCTGGGTAGTGGCAATCGTCAATAGACGCATGGCATTACCCCTTCAATGGCCAGGCAGGCTGTTGTTGGGTGATGCAATGCACACCGCCGCCGCCATGGGCCAGGTGGTTGATGCGCACCGGTACGATCTCGCGGTCCGGAAAAGCCTGGCCCAGGACATTGGCCGCGACCTGATCCGCGGCGATTCCATAGGCAGGCATGATGATTGCGCCATTGGCGATATAGAAGTTGGTGTAGGAGGCGCAGAACACCTCGGCGTCAGTGTTCACGGCCTCGGTAGCCTCATACAGCTCGATCAGCTCAAAACGACGGCCCTGAGCGTCGGTGGCCAATTCCAGGACGCGACGATTTTCCCGCGCAACTTGGGCATAGACCGAGCTGTGGTCGTGGGTCGCGTCCACCAGCAACACGCCGGGGCGGGCGAACGCGCAGATGCCGTCGACATGCCCATCCGTCATGTCGCCGGTAACGTAGTTCGGGTCGCCGGGCAACCAGATCGTCTTCTTGATACCCAGCCAGCGCGCGAACACCTCCTCGATGTCAGCCTTGGTCACGCCAGGGTTGCGGTTGGGATTGAGCAGCACCGATTCGGTGGTGATCAAGGTGCCCTCGCCGTCCACATGGAGGGCACCGCCCTCATTGCTCAACGGCATGCCGAAGCAGACAAGCCCGAGGTGATTGAGCACTCGACGGGCCAGGCTTTCATCCCATTCATGGGCCGACTTTGCGCCCCAGGCATTGAAGCGCCAGCTCACACCGGCCAGCCCCTGTTGCGGGTGACAGATAAAGGACGGGCCGGAGTCGCGGCACCAGCTGTCGTTGACCGCCTGGGGAATCAGTTCAATCCGCGGGCCGCACAAGGCGATGGCACTGGCAACCGCCGAAGGGTCGACAACCATCTTCACCGGCTCAAAGCGTGCAATGGCAGTGGCTACCCGCGCGAAGTCCTGCTGCACCTGCGCCAACGTCACGCCCCAAGTGTTCTCCCACAACGCCTGGTTATGAGGCCAGACCATCCAGGTCGCCGCATGCCGGCACCATTCCGCGGGCATCCGCCACCCCAGGTTTTCAACTTCATCCATCTGCATGACAAGTACCTTTGAGTTAAGTCATTGTGTTCAGTGAAAGCTACCCACGGGCTAATGACAGGCATGCTACGGTGAAGAAATAGCGCAAACAAACGATGAATTTTGCGCAAAACTGATTAGAGGAACTTATCAGCATGCTCAACCACTGGCCGCCCCTCGGCACCCTTCGCGGCTTTGAAGCCGCCGCTCGGCTGGGCAGTTTTCACAAAGCCGCCGAAGAGCTGCACTTGACCCAATCGGCAATCAGCCAGCAGATTCGCAGCCTGGAGGCGTACCTTGAACAGCCGCTGTTTTTTCGCAGCGGGCGCAGCGTCAGCTTGACCGACGCCGGCCAGGATTTCCTCAGCACCACCCAGGCCTTACTGCAACAACTGGCCGTCGGCGTGCGGCGCCTTGGGCAATACCGCAAACCCAATCAATTGGTGCTCAACACCACGCCGACCTTCGCCCGGCATTGGCTGTTGCCCCGCCTGGCCGACTTTCGCCGCCAACACCCGCAGGTCGATCTATGGATTTTCAGCACCGACGAAGTGCCAGACATGGCCAGCCAGACCATCGATTTGGCGGTGCGCGACGACATCAGCTCCCAGGCCGAATGCAGCTTCAAGGTGCTGCATATCGACCGGCTGTTTCCGGCATGCCACCCGCAGGTGCTGGAGGTGCCTCTTGAGCAACGCACCACCTTGCACGGTGAGCGGGAAATGGACTGGAGCCACTGGGCGGTGGAAGCCGGGATTGATGTGGGCCAACAGGACCAGGGCCTGAATTTTTCCGACCCCGGTTTATTGCTGGATGCGGTGTGCACCGGGTTGGGGATTGGCCTGGTAAGCCAGTTGCTCAGCCGCCAGGGGCAAGCCAAAGGTTTGCTTACGCCGTTGGTAGACGCCACCATTCGCGGCCCCAGCTGGGCGCTACTGACCCATCGCGACAGCGAGAACGACCCCCTGGCGCGGTGTTTTATCGAGTGGCTATCGAGCCATTTGCAGGGAGATGCGGCATGAACGACCGACTCGACGACCTCCTCGCCGACCACTTGCATGTCCTGTTCTGCGGCATCAACCCTGGCAAGGGCTCCGCCGCCCTCGGCCTGCATTTTGCCAATCGCAGCAACCGCTTCTGGCGCACCGTGCATTTGGCCGGTTTCACGCCCCATGAAATCCGCCCGCAAGACGGTGCCACCTTGCTGCACTACGGTTGCGGATTAACCACCTTGGTGGCGCGCCCCACGGCCAGTGCAGGCGAGTTGGCACGGCATGAACTCCAGGACGCGGCTGCGGCGTTCGAACAGAAAATCCGCCGCCATGCCCCGCGTTTCGTCGCGTTCCTCGGCAAGCCCGGCTATAGCGCACTGACCGGCCAGCGCGAGGTCCCCTGGGGTTTGCAAGCGCAGCCACTGGGCGGCGCCTCTGTCTGGGTGCTGCCCAACCCCAGCGGGCGCAACCTGGCGTTCAGCCTTGAGCAACTGGTGCAGGCGTATCGGCTGCTGCACAACGCCGTTGCGCACACCCGGCCCGTGCCCGTAATCTCTTGAGCCCAACACCCTGTAAGCAATGGAGGCTGCATGAAACTGGTCGGAATGCTGGACTCGCCCTACGTACGCCGCGTGGCTGTTTCCCTGGAGTTATACGGGGTGGACTTTGTGCATGAACCGCTTTCGGTGTTCAGCACTTACGCTGAATTTGCCCAGATCAACCCGGTAGTCAAGGCCCCTACCCTGGTGCTGGACGATGGTACGGTGCTGATGGATTCGAGCCTGATCCTCGATTACCTGGAAGCGCTGGCGCCGGCTGACAAGAAGCTGCTGCCCCAACAACCGGCGGCACGCGCCCGCGACCTGCAACTGCTTGGGCTCGCGCTGGCGGCCTGTGAAAAAAGCGTGCAGATCGTCTATGAACACAACCTTCGCCCCGCTGAAAAATTGCATGCGCCGTGGCTTGAGCGCGTTACCGGGCAACTGCTGGCGGCTTATGCGTTGCTGGACAAGCAGCTGGCAGGCAATGAAGCGCTGACCCAGGCGTCGATTACCGCAGCGGTCGCCTGGTCGTTCAGCCAGTTCACCGTGGCCTCGGTGGTAAAGGCCGATGCGTTCCCCAACCTCAAGCGCCATGCTGAACGCCTGGAGCAGCACCCGGCGTTCAAGCGTTACCCCATCGAATGAACTCGCGCTAATGTGTAGGAGCGAGCTTGCTCGCGAAAAACTCATAGACGCCGCGTTTACTCAGGCTACACGCGTTATCGTTGACGTTTTTCGCGAGCAAGCTCGCTCCTACATAGGGCCCTGTTCGCGTCGCTACACCCATCCGCCGTCAACGATAAAGTTCTGCGCCGAGCACATCGCCGAGGCATCCGAGGCCAAAAACAGCGCCATGTTGGCGATGTGTTCCGGCATCACGCTGCCGGGCAGGCACTGGCTGCGGGCGATGAGGTCCTTGGCGGCGTCGTCGACCCACATGGCCAGTTGTTTTTCGGTCATCACCCAACCCGGTACCAAGGTGTTGACGCGGATATGGTTGGGCCCCAGTTCCCGCGCCAGGGCTCGGCTCATGCCGTGGGCGGCAGCCTTGCTGGCGGCGTATACGGGGTAGCCGGCCGAGGCCATCATCCAGCCCACCGAGCCCAGGTTGATGATCGAGCCGCCGCCGGCCTCTTTCATCATCGGCACCACCGCCTTGGCGGCAAAGAAGGCATGTTTGAGGTTGACCGCAATCAGCTGGTCGAACAGGTGCGAGTCGATTTCTTCCAGGCTGTGGCGCACATCGTTCGCTGCATTGTTGACCAGTACCGTAATCGGCCCCAGGGAATGCTCGAAGCGCCCGATCGCCGCGCGGTAGCCGATCTCGTCGGTGATATCGCAGCACTCGAACTCGACACTCTGCCCTTTGGAGTTCAGCAGCGCCGCCAGGCGTTCACCTTGGCTCTGTGCACGGTCCACGAACGCCACCTTGGCACCCTGCGCGGCGAAGGCCCGCACCATGAACTCGCCAATCCCCGAAGCCCCGCCGGAAACCAGCACGGTTTTGTCCTTGAGGTCGGGATAAATCGCTTGCTGGGTAGTCATAACAATCAGTGCTCCGCTTAATTAGTCTTATTTTATTTTGCAAGAACGGCGTTAAAGGCTATAAATCTGCTGTCATATCGACAAAATATCTCAAATTAGTAGAACTATTCCAGCAAAACAACAAAAGGAAGTTCGACCATGAAGCACCCTCGATACCTGCTGTCCGGCCTCGCGCTGTCCATGCTGATCGCCAGCGGTGGCGCGCACGCCGCCGGCCTTAGCAGCGAACACAAACCCTTCGGCAAAACCAATGACGGCACCGCCGTCGAACAGTACGTGTTGCGTAACAGCCATGGCATGCAAGCCACGGTGATCACCTACGGTGGCGTGCTGCAGTCGCTAAAAGTGCCAGACAAACACGGCAAGCTCGACGACGTGGTGCTGGGCTTCGATGACGTGCAAGGCTATCAAGGCGGTACCGCGTTTTTCGGCGCGACCATTGGCCGCTTCGGCAACCGCCTGGCCGGCGGCGCCTTCGAACTCGACGGCAAACGCTACCAGGTACCGCTCAACGACGGCCCCAACTCATTGCATGGCGGCGCCCAGGGCTTCGACAAGCAGGTGTGGCAAGCCAAATCGGTCAAGGACAAAGACTCGGTGGGCGTCACCCTCACCTACCTGTCCAAGGACGGGGAAATGGGCTTTCCGGGCAACTTGAAAACCGAGGTCACCTACCGCCTCAACGACAACAACGAACTGCACATCGACTACACCGCCACCACCGACAAGCCGACGGTGCTCAACCTCACCAACCATAGCTACTTCAACCTGGCCGGTGCGGGCAACGGCGATATTCTCAAGCAGGTCGCCACCTTGCACGCCAGCCACTACACACCGGTGAATGCCACCTTGATTCCCACCGGTGAATTGGCGCCGGTCAAGGGCACGCCCATGGACTTCCTGAAACCGACCGCCATCGGCCAGCACATCAAGGACGACCATCCGCAGCTCAAATTCGCCGAGCCGAAACAGGGTGGCTTCGACTTCAACTGGGCGCTGGATACCAAAGGGAATGTGAAACAGCTGGCCGCCGAAGTGCATGACCCTGAATCAGGGCGGCGTTTGCAGCTCTACACCACAGAGCCTGGCGTACAGTTTTATACCAGCAACTTCCTGGACGGTTCGGTGAAGGGTAAAGGCGGCAAGACGTACCAGCACTGGAGTGGATTTACCTTGGAGACCCAGCACTTTCCCGATGCGCCTAACCAGCCGAGCTTTGCCTCAACGCGTTTGAATCCAGGGCAGACTTACACCCAACACACTATTTTCAAGTTCACCGCTGATTAAACTGTGGGAGCTGGTTTGCCTGCGATAGCGGTGGTTCAGGCAACACTTGTGTAGCCTGTGCCACCGCTATCGCAGGCAAGCCAGCTCCCACATTGGTTTTTCATAGGGCCTGGGTTCAGCGTTGTTTCATGCGATCGATGACTACGGCCAGCAGCAGGATCGAGCCGCGGATCACGTACTGGTAGAAGGTATCGATGTTCTTCAGGTTCATCGCATTCTCGATGATCGCCAGAATCAACACCCCGGCAATCACATGGCGGATCATGCCGATGCCGCCGCTCAGCGACACCCCACCCAGCACGCAGGCCGAGATCACCGTCAGCTCGAAGCCCTGGCCGATCATCGGTTGGCCAGAGGTCATGCGTGACGCCAGGATCACTCCAGCCAGCGCGCCAATCAGGCCGTGCACGGCAAAGATCAGGATCTTGGTGCGGTCAACGTTCACGCCGGCCAGCAACGCCGCTTCCGGGTTACCGCCGATAGCCATGGTGTTGCGCCCATAGGTGGTGTAGTTGAGCAGCCAGCCGAAAAACAGGAAGCAGACAATAGTGATCAGAATCGGCACCGGCACACCAAACAATTGGCCGTTGCCGAACACGAAGAATTGCTCCTGGGACACCCCTACCGCCTTGCCGTCGGCAAAGATATAAGCCAGGCCGCGCACGATCTGCATGGTTGCCAACGTAGTGATCAAGGCGTTGACCCGCAGCTTGGCGATCACGATGCCATTGATCAACCCCACCATCAGGCCCATCAGCAGCGCGGCGCCAATGCCCAGCATCACGCTGTCGGTATCGCGCATCACAATCGCCGCGACCACCCCGGCGCAGGCGATCACCGAGCCTACCGACAGGTCGAAGTGCCCCGAGGCCAGGCAGAACAGCATGGTGCACGCGGCGATGCCCACAGTGGAAATCGCCAGGCCCAGGCCGCGCATGTTGAGCGGTGAGAGGAAGTTATCGATCAGCAAGGCACACAGTACAAAGATGCCCACGGCTGCCATCAACATCGCCCAGTTGTCGAGCAATGCGCGCATGTCCATAGGTTTGCGTGACGAGGGCAACGCGTTGTTTTGAATAGTCATGGTCGTCTCTCAGTTCGCCAGGCCGCGTGGCAAGGCCAGTTGCAGCAGGTTGGATTCAGTCGCCTGTTCGCGCAGTTGTTCGCCGCGCAGGGCGCCTTCGCACAGCACCAGGATGCGGTCGGAGATGCCCATCACTTCCATCAGGTCGCTGGACACCACGATTACCGCTATGCCACTGGCCGCCAGGTTATGGATGATCTGGTAGATCTCCGACTTGGCGCCGATGTCGATACCGCGGGTGGGTTCATCCAGCAGCAGGACCTTCATCGGCATCGACAACCAGCGGCCAAGAATGGCTTTCTGCTGATTACCGCCGGACAGGTACAGGATTTTCTGCTCGGCATTCGGCGTCTTGACCTTCATGGCCTGGATCTGCCGCTCGGCGTTGCCCTTCTCCCAGCCGTCGCGCAGCAGCCAGCCGAACGAGGCATGGGCGCTGCGGGCGCTGATGTTGATATTTTCCGCCACGCTGGACAGCGGAATGATGCCTTCCTTCTTGCGGTCCTCCGGGCACAGCAGCACGCCAGCGGCGATGGCGTCGCGGGGTGAGCGCAGTTGCAGCGCTTGCCCGCACAGTTCCAGGCTGCCGGCACTGGCGCGCTCTAACCCACTGAGCAGGCGAAACAGCTCGGTACGCCCCGCGCCCACTAGCCCGAACAGGCCCAGGATCTCGCCCTTGCGC